>JBGAWZ010000402.1:0-2697 GCA_044227335.1 Candidatus Zixiibacteriota bacterium
CCTGGCCGATTGACCGGGTGCTCTCGGAAGAAGGGGAGAGGGAATTTGGTCCCGTACTTGATGAATTAGTTCATGGCCGCACCGCCGCCAAGTTGAATCAGCATGCATGACCTGCTACTTAAATCTCTCGGGAGAGGAAGTGACCTGGTTGATCGGCTTACCGGGTCGTCTCGCAAGAGTTCAACTACAGGCGGAGAAGAACGGTTTGACCGTACCGGGCTGATTGCGGACCCTTCTCAAAAACTTGAAGTACTCTATCGATCCGACGACTTGTTGTATGTCAAGTATGACAAGCCATCGCACTCGTTTTGGCGGGCGCAAGAGCTGTCGCTCTTCTGGCGTCATCGTCAATTGTTATCTTCACCTGTGGCCGATTTCGGGTGCGGCGACGGAAGTTTTGCCTTTGCACTGGGACAGCCGATCACCTACGGAATCGATCAAGATCCCGACGCGCTCGCCGTGGCGCGACAATACTCTATTTACAAATCGCTCGTCGAAAGTGATGAGAAACGGATTCCTCTTGAAAATCAAACGGTCGCGACGCTCATTTCAAATTCTGTGCTGGAGCATGTCAGCGATTTGCCGGCTATTCTTGATGAACTGCGTCGGATCCTCATCCCCGGCGGCAAATTGCTGTTCAGCGTGCCGATCAAACGATATGCCGAACATCTTACCAAGTACTACGGCGCGAGAACAAGCGAGCAGGTTAATCGCCTAAGCTATCATCGCAATCTTACGACCGAAACCCAGTGGCGTGCGTCCCTGACCCAGGCCGGATTTGCCGTCGATTTGGTCATTCACTACCAGCCCGACTGGTATACTTTTTGGTACCGATTCCATCGCTTGTCTGGCCCACGAGCGCTGGGGCGCGTAGTCCCCGATCTTGACCAGAAGCTCTGGAAACGACTTCGTTCGAAATACATTTCGGCAGTGCGTCAGTCGATAGAAGAAACCACCGACGGCGCCAATATTTTTGTGATCGCCCACCGCAAAGCGTAGTTAAAGCCGTGGCACGGCGCATCGTCATCAACGGCCGCTTCCTCTCACAGCCCACAACCGGAGTTCAGCGCTACGCCCGCGAAATCGTATCGGCCCTAAACGATTCTTGTCAGGCGCGACCTGAGCTGCGTGAGAAATATCACTTTGAAATTCTCACTCCCTCAGGTACGCAGGAAAGATCGATCGCACCAAACATTCCACCGCGAGCGGTAGGCAAGTTAAGCGGACATCTGTGGGAACAGATTGAACTTCCCAGATATGCAGACGGCGACTTGATCTTCAACTTTGCCAATACGGCGCCCATCGGGGTTCGCCATCAGATTGTTACGATCCACGACGCTTCGGTGTTCGGCGCGCCCTTAGGGTATTCACTGACTTTTCGCCTCTGGTATCGGCATTTGCATCGCGCCCTTTGCAAGCGAGTAAACCATGTCGTCACCGACTCGATCTTCTCGCAATCAGAACTGGAGCGACACTGCGGGCTTCCACAAACGCGCTCAACGGTGATTGCATTGGGCGCCGAACACATTCTGCGTGAACCGGCCGACCAGTCCATTCTGAGTCGATCAGGACTTGCGGGAAAGAAATTTGTCCTTTGTGCCGGCAGTCTCAATCCCAACAAGAATCTTGCATCGCTTGTGCGAACTGCACATCAGCTCGAATCACTTCAAATTCCACTGGCGGTGGCTGGTGGAGGCAACGAACGAGTCTTCCGTGACTCGACTTTCAAATTACCCACCAACATGCGTTTTCTCGGCTATGTCACCGATTCCGAGCTTCGCGCCCTATACGAATCGGCGGTCTGTTTCGTTTTTCCCAGCCTCTACGAAGGATTCGGTCTGCCGCCGCTTGAGGCAATGGCCTGCGAATGTCCGGTCGTTTGTTCAAGCGCCGCATCCCTGCCCGAAGTTTGCGGTTCCGCCGCACTCTGGTGTGATCCATGCCAACCTAACCACATATCCGACTCCGTGCTATCTGTCGTCAATGATGAGCGTCTGGCGGCTGATCTTTCAGCGCGGGGGAGAACAAGGGCCAAGCAGTTCACCTGGGCAAAGGCGGCTCAAAAGTGGCTTGATCTGATCGACTTCACCTGATCGACTCTGCACCCGTCAACGGAATCCTTTTCACTCCGGTTTGGGAAGTGATTTCCAACCATTGCGACCACCCGGCCCAACGCCTACAAAACACTTCAGGAAGCTCGCGTAACCGATGGGCAATCAAAGCGGTACATTGTATGATGAGGGTCTGTGTGTGGCACGCCGTTTGCAACACAAGTGGTCACGCAGGGATGCGTCCGCCTGGGCCACAAACGGGTACCGGTGTGAAACAAAGAAGAGCAAATGGAATTGTCGTCGTCAGTCGTTATTAGTCAACCCGCCCCCCGTGGGATGGGTCTGTTTGCCGATCCCAACGAACCGGCTGGCTTTCTCTTTTTCCGTCTCTCGATCCTGACCATGCTCATTCAGGCGGTGGTGGTTTCCACCGCAATCAAAGGACTCGTGCCGGCATTCCTCTTGGTACTTTTGCAGTTTGGCTTCGATACAACCGGACAATTTCTTGGCCGCTCCACGCGCTCGCCATTTCGGCCGCTAGTATATTTTCTGGTAATCTTTGCCGCCTGGCAGGGGATAAGTCAGGTAGCCAATGCGTTCTGGACTCCGAATTTGCACAATGCGCAACTGGTATCACCCGAGGACG
>JBGAWZ010000403.1:0-2691 GCA_044227335.1 Candidatus Zixiibacteriota bacterium
GTCCAATGTGTATTGGCACATCCGGAGCGAGTGGTGGTCTGCCCCCATCAGGTCGTAGACGGTGGCGAATTGGTCGTAGATTTTGGACATGGGGGAATATGGCAACACGGCGACCCTTCGACAAGCTCAGCCTTGTAGGGCGGGTTCGTCTTTGAACCCGCCATCTTTGTTTTGAAGAGCCCACCATAAATGGTGGGTTACCGAGGCCAAGAAAAGATGGCAGATCCGCATCGCGAGGCGCTTTGGTTCTGCCCTACAGGGTAGCTCTTCAATCTCAACGCCGCTCCTGGATACAATCGAGTGAAGCCCACGCGCAAGAATGCTGGCACACAAGAATGTACGCCAGCCACGAAATCTAAACAGTAACGACTAATACAAAACGCCAAAGGCCCAAGGTCGTGCCCCTGGCACGCCCCACGCCGCTGGCCGGTCCGCCGTAACAGCGGCGATTCTTTGGTTAATCTCAACACCACTATCGAATACCATCTGGCGAAGCCCTACGCGGGTGGCCGTGCCACCTTTTAAGTTGACGTGTGGCAGTGAGATAGCCGAACTTAACCACGATTCGCTGAATATTCTAAGGCGGCACAAGTAGTAGTATCGATCAGGGAGAAAATCCCGGTCGGATTCGGGCAAGGAGAGACAGACGATGGATACAATCTTTTGGATCTGGATGGCGGCGGCGCTGGTCTTTTTGATCGTGGAACTGGCCAGTCCCACACTCATCTTCATTTGCTTTGTGGTGGGATCGATTGTGGCCGGGATCTATTCGATCTCGTATCCGGATCAACATTACTGGCAGATCGGAATCTGTCTGGCGGTGTCGCTGGTGCTCTTACCTCTTTCTCGTAAATTCGCTCATCGGATCTCCAAGGCCCAGCCGCAGAATGCCAATGTCGACCGGATGATCGGCCACCATGCGGTGGTCATCAAAGCGATCACACCGGATCAGCCCGGCCAGATCAGATACGAAGGCGAGGTTTGGCTGGCCAGCGCGGGTGAGACGCTTTCTGAGGGCGATAAAGTGAAAATTATTTCGTTGTCGGGGACCCGCGTGCGGGTCGAACGACTGGGTTAGGATAGAGAAAGGAACGATATGAATTCGGTTGGTATTTTCTTAGCAGTCGCGGCGGTCTTTGTGTTTATCGTCGTGATGTCTTCGGTGCGGATCATCCGTCCGTTCGAGCGCGGCATGGTTGAACGGCTCGGGCGGTTCCAGCGCCTTTTGGATCCGGGCCTGAATATGGTACTGCCGTTTTTCGACACTGTCCTGCGCGTCGATATGCGCGAGATGGTGATCGAGGTCCCGCCGCAACTCGTGATTACCAAAGACAACGTCAATGTCGAAGTCGACGCCGTCATATTCTGCCAGGTAACCGATCCGTTCCGCTCGCGGTATGAAATCAGCAACTACATTCTGGCCGCCACCAAACTGGCGCAGACAAATTTGCGTAATGTGATCGGCGAGATCGAACTGGACGCCTGCTTATCCTCGCGTGAGCGGATCAATTCGCAACTTCGCGATGTCATGGATCAGGCGACCGACAAGTGGGGTGTGAAAGTCAACCGGGTTGAACTCCAGCGTATCGATCCGCCGATTGATATCACCAACGCGATGAGCCGCCAAATGAAAGCCGAGCGCGACAAGCGCGCGACCATTCTCGATGCCGAGGCGATCAAGCAGGCGGAGATCACCAAGGCGGAGGGTTCCAAGTCGGCGCAGATTCTGGAGGCCGACGGATACGCGCAGTCGATCAAATTGAAAGCCGACGCAGAAAAATATCGCCAGCTTACAGTCGCCGAGGGCGAGGCGAAGGCGATTGCCTCGGTCTTTAACGCCATTCACGATTCCAAGCCGGACGACAAGCTGATCACGCTGAAATATCTGGAAATGTTGCCCAAGCTTGCGGAGGGATCAGCCAATAAGATTTTTATGCCGTATGAGGCGAGCGGAATCATCGCGGCCTTATCGGCGATGGTGGAAGGGGTGAAGAACCCGACACCGAGTGCGCCGGTTAAGCCGTAAAGTCTTTTCTTCGTAGGGCAGGCTCGTCTTCGAGCCTGCACTGGTACGGATGATGTTGATATGAAGCGAATATGTGCCGTCAGGTGCCCTCATCTGACGGTTACTTAAGCCAGTCTACAGTTGTCGGAACAATTACTCTTGTACCGGGAGTATTGCGTACGATTCCCAAGTGTGCAGATTTCGGGTTCTGAATGTTTCTCATGGGTAACAACCACATTCCGGCGCATCGGAAAGATCGATCTAACGCAACAACTACAAGCCAATCCGCCGACTTTCCTACCAAGTTATTTAGACGTCTTGTTCGCCCCTTTCTTCTTCCACTCTCATAAACACGCCTAGTCTTGATTTCGTAAGTCTGTCCGTTGCTGTCTGTGGCGTCAATGCCCCTCTGATTAACATTCGTGACTTGTGTCAGATTGAGGTGCTGGCAAGCGTAATACTCACCGATATCGCCAACAAGGCGTCGACTCCGGACTATCGGGCACGCTATCAACTCATTGTACAGCTCACCAAACCGTCTTATCTCACGGGCATCCTCGGTTGAAATTACTATCTGTGACTTATCGACAACTTCATGTTGCACGTTGCGAAGCGAACCCCCTAGATTCAAGCGCTCCTCCGCACACAAATCCTTACTTCTTATTCGGGTAATATGAAATGGGCTG
>JBGAWZ010000404.1:0-2685 GCA_044227335.1 Candidatus Zixiibacteriota bacterium
GAAACGTAGCCAGAAACTTCGGCTACACCCTTCGCCCCAAACCGGGATCGTCCGCCCTCGTTTCTGAAAAATTCAGCCTCGACGGGCTGGAGCGTGGCGGATTCTTGATGAGAATGATTGTCGATGACCAATTGGCAGGGAAATCTGATACCGCCTTCCTCACCTTCTGGCATATCGAGTCGTCAGCCGACCTAACGACTCCGTCGAATGCCTTCGATTCTCTGTCGCTCAAAGATCAGATCTCGGCTATGAAATACCTTATGTCGCCCTCTGAAGTAACTCTTTTGTCATCGCTACCCGATGAAGGCCGGCGCAACTTCATCAAACAATACTGGCAGGAGCACGACGCACAGAAGAGCGCGGTTGACTATGTCTCTCAGGACGAAATTGCCCGTCGCTTCAACTTTGCCAATGCGACTTTTTCTTCCAACGAATCTAAGACCAACGGCTGGTCAACCGACCGGGGGAGGATATACCTTAAGTATGGGGCGTGGGAAGAGCGCACCGAACAAGTATTGCCCTCAGAGCAAACTCCCTATGAAGTGTGGCACTACCGGTCGAAAAAGGGTTATTACTTCATATTCGTAGATACGCGCAATATTGGTGACTTTCGTATGGTACATTCAAATGCTACCGGCGAGCGATACGATGCTTCGTGGGAAGAGTATTTCAAAAATAGATTGTACATGTATAAGTGATCGAGTCGGTGCATGGAGCACAAATATGGAAAAGGCCACCCTCGCCGGTGGCCTTCGTGTTTCAGGCTTGAAAAGTGCCTTGGCTAATGCCCGCCGGCATTGCCGGTCGCCGAGACGTTTACATTTGTCGTGGTATCACCCGGCAAACGCAGGGCGCGCTTCACCGGTATAGTAATGCGGTTGTGAGCGGCGTCGTTTACCTCAAAAGTAATCGACTTTTCAAATTCGGTCTTGAGCGCCTTTTCGGCCAGGATGATCGAGCCCTGCACAGTGGCGCCAGCGCCTACAGTTGTCGGGCAGTCCACGGTGATGATCTCGGGCGCGGAAATCAGTTTGATTTCGAGCGGTTCGGCCGATGCGTTGGTGATCGTGAACTTCATTCGGTCGCGCACCTGCTGTCCAAACTGCGAGATATCCAGCTTATACGGCTTCACAATGAGGGGATAGGTTGAGTCGGGCCGGAGCATGACTTCGCAGTTGAACTGCACATATTTTTCGGGCGGGCCTTCGTTTGATTCTACACGCGGCCTCTTGGTGATCTTCCCGGTGTAGTGCTTGGTGTCAAAGATCACCTCAAGGCGCGTGGAATCTCCGGGGGCAAGAGTTGTTTTCTCCAGCGGGGCCTGGGTACATCCGCAACCGGGAATCACTTTGAGAATCTGCAGGGTGTCGTCACCCTTGGAGTACAACCAGAAGACATGGCTGACCTTGGCATTCTGCGGGGCAACTCCAAAGTTGTAGTCAGTTTCCGGTATGACCAGTCGTGGCGCGCCGATCGCCGAACTGGCGACCGTCATCGCTATTCCGGCCACAATGGCTCCGGTTAGTGATCTGAATCCTCTCATCATAGGCTCCTCGCTATTGTCTAGCTCTTCAATCCATTGCATGTCTGCTTGTTGTC
Organism: Candidatus Zixiibacteriota bacterium; assembly: GCA_044227335.1. Taxonomy (GTDB): domain Bacteria; phylum Zixibacteria; class MSB-5A5; order GN15; family FEB-12; genus JACRAV01. The sequence goes on from JBGAWZ010000404.1 coordinate 1,600, forward strand.
TTTTGTGCCACTGGGCCCAAAAAAAAGGCCGCCTTTCGGTGACCTTTGTCATACGTCCATCTCGGAGTACTACCTAGCCATCAATGGCTCGCTCCGGGGGAACTAGTCGCCTTTGTCGTATCACCGGGAAGGCGCAACGCGCGCTTGACCGGGATTGTAAACCGTGACTTCTTAGTGTCGCTCAATTGAATCGTGATCGATTTTTCAAATTCTTTCTTCAAAGCGTCGGGGGAGAGTTTGATGATGCCTTCCGCCGACTGGCCCGCCGCCACGCTCTTCGGTAGGGTGACAGTCAGGTACTGCTTTGGCCACGCCACGGTCGAGAGATCGTAGGTCGAATCCGACACGTTCGTGATGGTGAATTTCATCTGGTCACGAGTCTTTTCTCCGAATTGCGAAATATCCAGCTTGTACGGTTTGATGATAATCGGATATGTCGAATCCGGACGACGCATCACCTCACAGTCAATTTGTACATACTTTTCGGGCGGACCCTCGTTGGTCTCTATCCGCGGACGCTTGGAAATCTTGTCCGTGTAATGCTTGGTATCGAAGATAATCTCAAGTCGAGTGCTGTCACCGACAGCAACGGCCGTCTTTTCGAGCGGCGCTTGAGTGCATCCTCAGCCAGGCACAACTTTCAGAATGATCAACGAGTCTTCGCCCTTGGATAACAGCCAGAAATCATGCGAAATCTTCGCATTTTGCGGCACATACCCAAAGTTGAAGGTCGTCTCTTCGAGCACCATCCGCGGGGCCGCGATCACCGCCGAGGCGGAGCAGATCACAACCGTTAGAAGGGCGGCGCTCAGAGCTTTCAATACCTTCATAGTCCGTGTATACCTTCCCGAGTTGTTCGGGTCTCAAACGTTATTTTGTACAAATGTCCTTCGGCCTTTGGCCGATAATACTTTATATGCCGGTCAGTCTTTTATAAGCGACTGCAACCGGGAAGTTCCAGTAACGCCGTAATTTATGGCGTTTGGTTCAGAGGTCAAGGCCAAACTTTTTGCCCGCTTGAGCGGGAGAGCCGTGAGCATGTCACTGATTATCGCCAAAGAACTCGGAAAGATCTACAGCGGAACG
>JBGAWZ010000405.1:0-2658 GCA_044227335.1 Candidatus Zixiibacteriota bacterium
TGATATACAGGTCCGCCGGCGAATCGATATCCACCCGCTCAAAACCATACGGCGACAGATCGGCGGCCATCTTTTCGGTCTCATACTGATTGAGCCGACACCCGAGAGTAGTCAGGGCAATTTTGCGTTTGGGTACGATGGACATAGGGGGAATATAGACGATTCCCGACGGGGATCAAGGGAGGCGCACAAATCAAAACCGGCGGCTACTTTCGCGACCGCCGGTGTCTATCTGAATTCGAATAAGTTGACTTACTTCTTCGCTTCCAGCAATCCCCGCCACAACATCGCCGCCAGAAGCGCTCCCACAATCGGCGCGACGATGAATAGCCATAGTTGCGTGAGCGCGTCTCCCCCGACCAACAGTGCCGGGCCAAGACTCCGCGCCGGGTTGACCGAGGTCCCCGTCACCGGTATTCCCACCATATGAATCACCGCCAACGCCACACCAATTGCCAGTCCTCCGAATCCCTTGGCGGCGTCGGCACTAGTCGCGCCGAAAATCACGAGCAGGAACAGACAGGTCAGCACAACCTCGGCAATAAACCCTGAGGCCATCGTGTACCCCATCGGCGAGTGGGCGTCGTATCCGTTTTGCCCCAGGCCATTTGCGGCGAGTGTGTAGTCAGCTTTACCCGATGCCACCGCCAGTAGTATCGCCGCGCCGATCACTGCGCCGAGACACTGCGCGATGATGTAGGTCGGCGTGTCTTTCCATTTCATTTTTCCTGCGGCCGCCAGGCCAATGGTCACCGCCGGGTTGACATGGCATCCCGAGATCGGCCCGATGGCGTAGGCCATGATGAGGACTGTCAGCCCGAAGGCCAGCGATATGCCCAGAAATCCAATCTGCGCACCGGCTATCACCGCGCTTCCGCATCCGAAAAAGACGAGCGCCAGTGTACCGAGCAGTTCCGCTACGAATACTTTGGTCATGGAATCCTCCTCCAGTTTGAGCCGAAACATGGCCCCGCTCGGCCCTGTATTCAAGCTTTAACATCTGGCTCTCTTTGACCCAAAAGCCCACAAAAAAAACCGGCGGCCACTTTCGCAACCGCCGGTTGAAACTGCTGTGAGGTGTCGTCAATACTGAATCGGCGCCAGCGACGGTATCCAGGATGGATCGGCACTGTCCTCGTATGACGAGCTACCAAGATATCCGTTGGCGCCTACCGGCGTGCCGATGACATTCCCCTGGCCTTCATCGAAATCGTAGTAGCACACAAGACCGGATTCCGTGCCGCTCAGATGCCGGTCAAATGTTGCGAGAACCTCACCGGGAGTGCGCACGATGTTCCAGAGCCGAACTTCGTCGATTGACCCGCGGAAATAGAACTCATCAAATAATTTCCGACGACCGATATTCAGCGTTGTTGGAAATCCGCATGTTATGCTGACATTGCCTGCGCTGGTATCGACTGGTACACCGTCAATGTAGTAGATGATATAGCCATGATCATAGGTGAGCGCGATGTGGTGCCAGGACTGCAACGGTACTCCGATATCAGCGTGAACTCGCACTGGCACACCGCCGCCACAATAGTCGGCCCCAAGTCTTGAGTCACTGATCAGTGAGTACTGAAGATATGGTTCGCCTTCGGGACTCTTGTCTATAACCCGCATATAATCGGAGGTTTGCTGTTGGTATACCCAGGCCTCCAGCGTGTAGTAATGCCCTAAATCAAGTGAGTTGAACCAAGGGACAGTGCAGTACTCGGTGCCATCGAAGTTTAGCGCGAACCGATTGATGATTTCAGACTCAACGGCCGGTGCGCTCACGGATTTAAGGCCGTATTTGTCGGAGACCACAACGAAGTAGACATAGTGGGTTGTGTCAGTTGTTATGTAGTCGTAGACCAAAGTCGGCCGGGAGCTAATCATTGCGATTTCGGTGTCGCCGGCATCGTATGTTGAATCCGTTGATCGAATCAGTTGATACGATCCAAAGTCGTGCACACTGCTTGGCGCCCACCGAAATGAGATTCGATCCGACTTGCGAATAACGCTGATCATCGCAATGGACGCTGGAGGGGCGTTTACTGTTGTTCCTGCCGCAATATTACTAGTTGCGCTGTGGCCCGCCAGATCGCGCACGACCACCGCAAATCGGTAACGGATCGAATCCAAGAGGCCTGAGACGGTCCAGGTGGTGTCGGCGATTTGGGTCAATGTTTTCTCCGTGCCCACAAACGGGCCCAGAGTGTTGGAATCGCACAGGAGACGGTAATTCGCAAAGTCGATATCCGGACTCTTGCTCCAAAAGACCGTGATTTGCGAATCATTCACAATTGTCGGTGTACCAAGCACAACCGGAATGGGAAGCGCCAACGCGGTGTCGATTGCAACGACCACTGGCACCGACCCGGTTTTGTGGTCATCGGTGTCCCAGGCAACAGCATAGATCGAATGTTCCGAAGCATGTGGCTGGTTTGCGACATTCCATTGCACCTGATACGGCGCGACCGGATCGGTGCCGATCAGGCGAAAGTCGGCATAGAACTCAACAAGCGCGATTCCTTTGTCATCAGTCGCCTCAGCTTCGATCACTAGAAGATCGGCGACCCGCGCGTTGCTCTCCGGCGATGTAATCGCCACCGTCGGATTTGGATCCGGAGCGGCCGGATTGCCTTTCTCATCCTCGCTACAACCGAGCGTTCC
>JBGAWZ010000406.1:0-2646 GCA_044227335.1 Candidatus Zixiibacteriota bacterium
GAACCAACCATGAATGGTGGGCCACCAAGGCAAAGAAAAAGAGCGGCAGGTCTCGTCCGCGAGGTGCGGGGCTATGGACCTGCCGCAACAAATCACGGGCAGGCAGGATGCCTGCCGCGCACAGTACACCCTTGTTCCCGCTTTCGCGGGAATGACAGGGAAGGGCGGGAATGACAGGGAGGGGCGGGACCGTCGCAATCACGAAACGACGACCGGCCTTGTCCATGGGGGGAATTGGGGTATATTGGGGGGTCAACCCCCGGTCTAAAGTAGCTCCGGGATATGCCGATAAACCAAGTACGTATGGATCAAGACTTCCTCATCTCAGAGCACAAGCATGTCGAAAGTCAACGACAAGCGCGCGAATTCCTCAATCGCCGTCATCGCAAACCGCTGTGGCGTGAGTACCTCGAAACCGCTATTCTGGCGGTTGCCGCGGCCATCTTACTGCGCCTCTTTGTTGTCTCGGCTTACCGGGTCAACTCTGCGTCGATGGAAGATACCCTGCTCACCGGAGATTATATCTTCGTGAACAAGCTGGCGTATCAGTACGGCGGGAAAACGCCGCAGACCGGGGACATCATTGTGTTCAAGTACCCGAATAATCCTGAAAAAGATTATATCAAGCGGATTGTTGCTCTGCCGGGCCAGACTGTCCAGATCGCCGATAAGGTGGTGTATGTCGACAGTATGGTGGCGATGGTGCCGACCGGCGCAAAGAATGGCGACGCCAAAATCATGCCGGGGGATTTATCCTTCCGGGATAACTTTGGACCGTATGTCGTGCCGCAGGGTCAGTACTTTGTGATGGGTGACAATCGCGATGATTCGCAGGATTCCCGCTTCTGGGGCTCGGTACCGATACAGAATATCCGCGGCAAAGCGGTCTTTGTGTATTGGTCGTGGGAGCCCGATTCCGATCCGCCGGGTTGGTCGTTTCCGTACGTCCATAATGCGATCCAGTGGGTCGGGCATTTTCTCGTGAATCTGCCTTCTCACGCCCGTTTAGATCGCATCATGAGACCGCTCTGATGCCGTTCGGACTCTACGTACACTTTCCATTCTGCCGTAACAAGTGCTCGTACTGCGATTTCTATAAAGAACTGTACGACGCCCGTCTGGAAGTTCGCTTTTTCGAGGCGCTCAAGATCGAAACCGAACTGGCGGCGATGGCGTATGCCGAGTCTGATTCGCAAATCTCGACTATCTTTATCGGTGGTGGTACGCCAACTCTGGCCAATCTGGAGCTCTTCACAGACTGGCTTGCTCAGCTCAAGCGGCTTTTTTATGTCCCCAATGGGATCGAGTTCTCGCTTGAAAATAATCCGGACTCGGTGACCGCCGATAAACTGGCGCTGTTCAAAGAGCTGGGGGTGAATCGTCCGACCTACGGCATTCAATCATTCAGCACGCCGCTCTTGCAACTGCTCAATCGCAAACACAATCCGACCGACTCGGCGCGGGCAGTTTACCTCACCAACGCTCTCGGATTCAAAAATTTTGGGCTTGATTTGATATTTGGTCTTCCCAAACAGACAACCCAAATGCTCTCTGATGATCTCGACGCGATTGTCGAACTCGACCCGCCGCACATTTCGTACTACCAGCTTACAGTCGAACCCGACACGACATTGGCCGAACGGGTGATGACCGGATCACTGGTCATGCCCGATCCGGATTTATCGCTGGCGATGTATCGCGGGGGATGCGCGCGATTGGCGGATGCGGGGTATGTGCGATACGAAGTCTCGTCGTTTGCCAAGCCGGGGCACGAGTGTAAGCACAATCAACGGTACTGGGATGGAAGCGATTATCTGGGACTGGGGCCGTCGGCGCACTCGTTCATGCGCGGCCAGCGGTTTGCCAATGTCGATAACGTCCATGACTACTGCAAACAATTGTCGATGGGCAAGCGGCCAATTGTTGACGATCACTCCGGCTCAAAGGAGCGCATGATGGAGGCGATCATGCTGGGACTGCGGACCTCGCGCGGGATAGATCGTCATCAATTCGCAATGCGGTTCGGACAAGTAGTGGAAGACGGAATCAATCTGGGGCAGTACGAAATGTTTGTCAAATCGGGGCACGTCATCGACGAGAGCGGCGCGATACGCCTCTCCGACGACGGAATCTGCGTGGCCGATGAGATCATTCGGCGGTTGGTGAAGTAGCTTATCACGATTCAGGTGAAATCAAAAAAAGGCCGGACGTTGTGTCCGGCCTTTTCTGTTGAGCTGTGTGGACACTTTACGGTGTCGGGGCCAGGGGGCGAAATGAAACATAGAGGTGGTCAATTAGCATCGTCAGATCACCGATATCGATGGCAAACAGGCCGTCAGTATTAGCTTCAAGGGGACAACACAGGGGTTGCTGGGAGAGATAGAGGTAATCGATCAATCTGGTGAGATCACCGATATCAACTAGATCGCGATCGTCACAGTCGGTGTTACCGGACATGCCGTGAGCGCAATTCCAAATAGAATAGCAATATGGTCCATTCCAGTAGGGGCGAACGAGGCCTATTTCGTTACTCCACAACGCGGTTGAACAACTCGTACAGATGGTGTCGCATCCCTGATTTGGATGGTCGAACCTGATACTGGAGGTATCTATGCAGATGGTCTTCCCACTCATAGTCGAGTGGAA
>JBGAWZ010000407.1:0-2642 GCA_044227335.1 Candidatus Zixiibacteriota bacterium
GATGATTTGATACTGCCGGTTTCGAGCGTGCCCGATTCGGTAATGCCTAAATGAAGCGGATAGTCGCACTTTTCGGCGAGCATGTGATACGCCCAGAAGGCCGTGACCGTGCTGGTTGATTTGACACTGATGACGATATCGCGAAAATCCATGTCTTCAAGGATGTGAATTTCCCGCATCGCCGCCTCGACAAACCCCTCGGGGTTATCGTGACCGTATTTCTCCAGGACATCTTTCGGGAGCGATCCAGAATTGACGCCGATTCGAATCGGAATGCCGCGCTCTTTGGCCGCCTTCGTTACCTCGCGCACTTTCCATTCGGCGCCGATATTTCCCGGATTGATTCTGATTTTGTCAAACCCGGCTTCGATTGCTTTCAGGGCCAGTTTGTACTGAAAATGAATGTCGGCCACTATTGGCTTTTTGACACGCCGGCGAATTTCTGTCAGCGCATTCGATTTTTCGTGGTTGAGCACTGCCAGCCGGACAATATCCGCGCCGGCGTCGAAGAGCTGATTGACTTGGGTGACCGTCGCTTCGATATCAGCCGTATCAGTAGTGGTCATCGATTGAATGGCGATCGGAAATCCGCCGCCGATCAAGACATCGCCGATTTTTACGCCGCGGCTTTTCCGCCGCTTGATGGGATAAGTAAGTTGCATAACCTTTTATTGCCGAACGCTTGTTTCAAAGGTATATAATGTACCCAATGATACAAAGGTTGCAATGAAAAGTTGGATAAATTCAGTCTGGGTTAAGCGATTCGCCCCCATAGTCTTGGTGGCAGTCTTCTGGTTTGGATACCGGTGGTGGGCAGGCCTGAATGCGGCCAGCGAAGAGGCTCAATTGCAACGGATCAGCCAGGCCGTCGCTCAGATCTGGATCGGCTCAGCCACTTATCGCGACCAACCTGAGAGATTTTTGGCTTTTCGCGACTCACTATTGAAAGCCGACGAAATCTCGCAGGCGGAAATCGATAGATATGTCAAAAACCGCGAGGCCAACCCCGATGACTCGTATCTGTTCTCTCAAACTGTCTCGCGTAAGGTTGATTCGATGTATCGGATTATCGATTCGACGCTCAGAGCCAACCGTCCCCCTGACACATCTACTGTCAAAATTGTCACTCATCGGATCAAGCCCAAAAAGCCGGTCGGGCCTATTCCTCGAATTCAAAAGCCGACGGATAGTGTTCCAGATTCCCTCCGGTAAACGTCACGACATCAAACCGAAGGTCCACCTCCTGGATATTTTTCGCCAGTAAGTATTGCTGGGCGGCCGAGGACAATCGTTTGATTTTGGTCTTGTCGACCCGTTCTGCCGGATGGCCAAAAGTATTATTAATCGACGATTTGACTTCTACGAAGACAAGTGTCGCACTTTTTCGGACGATCAGATCGATCTCACGGTGCCCTGCCTGCCAGTTCTGTTCGAGAATTTCAAAACCCTGGTCGGTATAAAATCGGGCGGCACGTTGTTCGTATGCCGCGCCAGTCTTGCGACGTGAAAATCTGCCGCCCGAACGGCCCTTAGAAGAGGGCATACCCTTTGACCGCTTTGGCGACCGGCCCGAATGACCGCCGGTGGATATCCGAGGGGCCGTGGTCACGCAGTTCCCGCAGATGTTTGGGTGTGGGATACCCTTTGTGGGCTGAGAATGAAAAATCGGGAAAGACCTGAGCGTAATGTTCCATGATCCGGTCGCGGGTGACTTTAGCTACCACCGACGCCGCCGCGATCGCCCGACAGCGGGAATCACCTCTTACCACCGCGTACTGCGGTTCATCCAGATTGGGGATTGTGAACTTGCCGTCGACTAATATGAAATCCGGGTGTTCGCGCAGATCAGTCACCGCTTTGCGCATGGCCAGAAGCGTCGCCTGATGAATATTGAGCGAGTCGATTGCCTGATGATCGATAATTCCGACTGCGCACTTTATTTCGGACTGTGCGATCTGATCGAAGACCCATTGGCGTTCGGGCCCGGTCAGCTTCTTGGAATCGTCGAGTACCTCTATCACCAAATCCGGAGGAAAGATTACCGAGGCGGCGACCAATGGCCCTGCCAGCGGCCCACGGCCGACCTCGTCGACCCCGCAGATCGCCTTGTACCCTTTGGTGACGAGCCATGCCTCGATATCCGGCACATTGGGCGGGAGACCGGCACGAACTGCCTTGGTTTTGACCATTGAACCCATAGGTACGCTCTTGTTCCTGACAGTTCAAGTTTGAACTGGTATATTAGTTATCGGAGTCTGCGGCCGGCGGTTGAGCCGGGCGAACGCAAACTGATAACTACATGCCACACAAGCCAGGACATCAACTCGAATTCCGGATTATCGCCGGCGACCTCAAAGGCCGGGTGGTTAAGGCCCCCGATCTGGGGGTGACACGCCCGCCGCTCATGCGCATGCGCCGGGCGATTTTTGATTTTCTCGTGCCGTATCTGGAGGGCGCGAGCTATCTCGATCTTTTTTCCGGCACCGGATCGTATCTATTTGAGGCGGTCTCGCGCGGCGCAAAAAAGGGAGTGGGGGTAGAGCTGGAGCCGAAACTGGCCGACTCGATCAACAGCGCCGCTGAGAAACTTGCAGTTAGCAAACTGCTCCACTGCCTGTGCACCGACGTATTCTCAGCGATCC
>JBGAWZ010000408.1:0-2640 GCA_044227335.1 Candidatus Zixiibacteriota bacterium
AATTACAAATCGGTCAGTTTGATAATCAATCTGTCTTCATTGCCTCGCCACAAATTCACCGGATATTGACCGACAGCGCATTTACCACGCTGAGTCAAGTCGCCACTGTTCGCCAGGGGCTGGCGACCGGCGATAATCGGCGGTACCTGCGCAAGCGACCGTTCGCGCGTGGCAATTACGAGTCGGTTGACTCCAGCAAGGTCCTCACAGACAACGAACTGGATTCATTGACAACGGATGAAAAACTATGCGGGATTGGTCGCGATAGATTCGACGGCAATACGTTTGTGCCCTACGACAAGGGGGGCGCCAGCTTCGCGGTTGAGGGATGGCTTCCAAACTACTTTGTTCCGACCGAGTATTTCATCGATTGGTCGCGCGAAAGCGTGATGAGGATGAAGACCGCTACCAGTCGACTCCAGGGGGGGAAGATCGCGTCGCGGTTCCAAAGCTCCGCTCAGTATTTCAAGAGGGGAATTACTTTTTCGTACACCGGATTCTACGCACCGTGCTTTCGATTGTCTTCAGGAGGCGTTTTTGATGTGGGCGGATCTTCCTGTTTTGATCTGCAACTTCCGCTCTATCCTCTGCTGGCCATACTCGCCTCGAAACTGCTCAAGTACATCGCCAAGAATTACATCAATCACACCGTGAATTTTCAAGTCGACGATTTCAAGGCGCTCCCTCTCCCTCGCCGTATCGATCCTGCGACTTCATCTCAATTGGAGACACTGGTTTCGCAGATTGTTGAGAAACAGAAGGTCGACTCCAGGTATCCGTATCATCGCAACGAACAGGTTGAAATAGACGAAATTGTGTACCGACTGTACGGCTTGAGTGACGCCGACATTACTGTCGTCGAGGTCTGGTATTCAAAGCGGTACAGCAAGTTATTGCCATCGCCCACGTCTTTGGGTTAGGACCCGCGGGCTTGTACTCTACAAAAAAGCTCGCCTGCACGCTGTCCATAAATTAAACAATCCCGGCCAAATTCCGATAACACAGACAGGATTAGGCCATGAAACAACTTGCACCCATTTCCGCAAAGACGCTTTACTGTGTTGTCTTGAATTTCGCCCTGCTCTGCCTTTCGGCTCACGCCGGCGATCTGACTGGCACAGTCAAGCGTCCGCCGCTTGCCGACAAAGCTGAACAACCGGTCGACCGGTATCGCGGACGCGTCAGCGGTGACCCCTCGCAGGCCGACCACAATTGCGCCTGCGATCCGGGAAAGTACGCCGTGGTCTGGTTGACTGGCGATAGTCTCCCATCGCTTACGTCGGTATCGCCCGTGCCCAAGATCGCGCAAAAAGATCAGATGTTCCAACCGTCAGTGCTGGCTATCTCGGTCGGATCGACAGTCGAGTTTCCCAATCTCGATCCGTATTTTCACAATGTCTTTTCGTATTCAAAAACCAAAAAATTCGACCTGGGCCGATACGAGCAGGGAAAATCCAAGCCGGTGACTTTTGACAAACCGGGGCTGGTCAAAATTTTCTGCGAGATCCACTACTCGATGCGCGCCTATTTGCATGTGCTCGCTACGCCGTACTTTGCAGTCAGCGACGAACACGGCGCCTTTTCCATTGCAGGTGTGAAACCGGGAATCTACACACTTCATGTCTGGCAGGAAAACCAGCCGGATTTAACCAAAGAAATCACTGTCGCTGAAAGCGGCGCGCAGGTGACGATCGAATGAAACGCCGTCTCACTCTAACTAAACGATACCTCTTACTGATAAGCGCGGTGATGATCGTGTTTATCGGCGCCACACTGGCTATCACTACCAAAGTGATGAAAGGCGGAATGGCTCAGCTCTTTCGCCAACGGATCGACCGCGCTGTGACCGTGCTCGCGCAGTACGAATCGGCCCACGCTCTCGCTCGTTCGCAGGAACTCGACGCCGTGCTCAGCTCGCCGCGCTTTATCGCCGCAGTCGAGACCGAAGATTCCGCCACTATCGCACAGGAAGCGCCGGTCTACCAGAAGATCCTCGGCGCCGAGGTCCTTTGTATTTTCAACAATCATGGAAAGCCTACTTATTTTTATGGTGCTGATCCCCACCAAATCAGTGTGCTGAGCCAACTGACTATCGGCGCCACTACCGGTTCCATTCGGTATCTCTCGCTTGATTCGAAAATGTACGAATTCACCGTAAGCGAAATTGTCTCCGGCGCCGGACCTCTCGGGTGGATGCTGGCCGGCAAGGAATACTCCTCGGCAATGGCACGTGATCTGAAACGACTGACCGGTCTTGATATCATCGTCGCGCAAGACCAACTGGTGCTGGGCGCGACCGAGTCGCCGCTTACAAAGCACCTCACCGTGAATCCCGCCCTACTCAAAACGATCCTCTCAAGCGGGCGGGAAGGAAATTGTACTGTCAACGGCGAAGATGTGATGGTGTCGATTCTGCCGGCCTCGAGTTCGGGCGCGACAATCGGATTTGTGGGATCGGTAGACGAATATGTTGCTCCGATACGATCACAAATTCTGCTGTACCTTATAATCCTAGCCGTCGGCGGCGGCATCTTCGCGATGGCCACAATCTATGTTCTGACGGAAAGGCAAATTGGAAGGCAGGTAAGCCATTTGGTGGTCGCCGCTGAACGGATCGCCGCCGGATCGCTTGACACGCCG
>JBGAWZ010000409.1:0-2638 GCA_044227335.1 Candidatus Zixiibacteriota bacterium
CCCACTTATCGAGTTGGTAGTTGTAATCGCGCTATCGGCAGCCATAGCAATTCCGAAACTGCTAAGTTCGGTAATTATGAGTGTCATATGCCTCCCACTTTAGTCGCCATGAAATTGCCAACCCATTCTGGCTTGCTTGTTAGGAATACCCGACCCTCCAACTGGGTTGCCACATACTTACGTGAATCTGAGTATTCAGGGGCGCTTTCGCGCCCCTGCAAAATCATATTAAAGAAGCTACTTCCGTTTCTTCGCCACCTTCTTTGTCGCGGGGCGCTTCGCGGCTGCCTTCAAAGGCGTCTTGCCGGAAGACTTGCGGCCATAGGTCGCAATAAACTGCTCGGTCACAGTGCGCGCATCATCGTCAAAATACTGCACCGGCGGCGACTTCATGAAATATGAAGACGGCGCTTCCATCGCGGACTTGAGCTTGGCGTCGAGCGACAGCTTGCAGCAGCGGACAGCGTCGATCACGACACCCGCCGAGTTCGGCGAATCCCAAACTTCCAGCTTCATTTCCAGATTCAACGGCACATCGCCGAAAGTGCGGCCTTCCATGCGGATATACGCCCACTTGCGGTCGGTCAGCCACGCGACATAGTCGGACGGCCCGATATGCACGTTGTCTTCGCCCAAATCATAGTCGAGCTGCGAGGTCACCGCGTTGGTCTTGGAGATCTTCTTGGATTCGAGGCGGCTGCGCTCGAGCATATTCAGGAAATCGGTATTGCCACCGACGTTAAGCTGGCTGGTGCGCTCAAGCTTGACGCCGCGTTCGCGGAACAGGCGGGTCATGACGCGGTGGGTAATCGTCGCGCCGACCTGCGATTTGATATCGTCGCCGATGACGGGAAGACCCTTCTTCTCGAAACGGGCGCGCCAGTATTTTTCGCGGGCGATGAACACCGGAATGCAATTGACAAACCCGCAACCGGCTTCGAGTACCTGCTCGACATACCACTTGGTGGCTTCTTCGGAACCGACCGGGAGATAATTCACCACGACATCGGTGCCGGTCTCCTTGAGCACCTTGGCGACATCGACGGCGTCACCCGGGGCTTTTTTGATGATCTTGGAGAGATAATAGCCCAAACCGTCGTGCGTCATGCCGCGGACGACCTTGACACCGGTCTTGGGGACGGACGAAAACTTGTAGGTATTGTTCGGTTTGGTGAAAATCGCGTCCGCGAGGTCCTTGCCGACCTTGTTGGCATCGATATCGATCGCGCAGGAGAACTCGATGTCGCGGATATGATAGCCGCCAAGATTGACGTGCATCAAACCGGGGACAAAGTCGTTGTCCTTGGCGTTCTTGTAGTATTCCACTCCCTGGACGAACGACGAGGCGCAATTGCCCACGCCGATAATCCCAACCCGTACTTTACTGCTCATTTGAGACTACTCCTTTATTGTGAATCACTATTTGACAGTCCATAGCCTATAAGTTTAACAGAGTCCGCTTTACAGGTCAAGGCTTTCTTGAGTGACGAAAACAGCGCTCAGAGTCTTGTGGGACGGGTTCCTAATGGAGCGCCGGGCGAGACGAGAAACCCGACATGACGTTGTCGAACCATAATCCACTTACGACGTGAGCCAAACTATCAACCCGACCACGCCAATTGCGCCCAATGCTCCCCAGATGTACTTACCGGAACCGGTATTTCTTCGGGAAATGCCAACTGCAAGAAGAACCAAACCGGTCGCCATCAGAATCCAAGACAGCAAGCTCGGCCAGGCTCCGCGCAGCAAGATCATCAATTCCAGAGCGATGCCGATCAGGAGAACTATCAAACCGGCGATGATCACGGTCTACAGGGAGCAGGCCCGCCCGAAAAGATGTAATTGATCAGAAAGACGGCATCCGAGATCGTCACCAATTTGCTGCAGTCGGCATCGCCGGACAAAACCGGAGTCGGCGCCGGACCGCCCGAGAAGATGTAATTGATCAGAAATACGGCGTCAGAGATTGTAATCTGTCCGTTGCCGTCGGCATCGCCGGAGACCGGGACTGCAATGCCCTTGAGAAACCAAACTTTAGTGTAATCGCTGGTCTTGAAGAACTGTTCGAGCAGATTCGCGACTTTGAGCCTGCCGCTGGTATCCGGATGGGTTCCGTCGGCGGTGATGAAATCGGGGCAAAACCATTGCAAAGAATCGGAAGCGCGCGGAATCACTCCGTCGGCCCAGAGATACGGTCCCCACGCCAGCCACGGCGAATTCACCGGACCGGAGGCCGGGATGTAGTTGACTGAATCGTTGCCGCTGATTTGGGCTTCGATCAGCCAGCGCACGGCGAAGGCGCCCTCGTAGGCGTACGGCTCGGGATTGAGCGCCGTCGAAGCGTAACCGCCATAGGTTCGCGACGAGGAAAACATCTGCCGGACGTTTGGATATTTGGATTTGACCACTTGGGCGATCTTGATGAACTCGTCGCGGAGAATATTCGCGTGCCCCGGGAACGGCGATGAGGGACTTGCGTCGGCTTCCTTCATCCAGACCGCCTGGACCTGTTTGCGAGTAAAGCCTGCAGTCGCCAGACGGGTATCGATTGTGTTCCAAAAGCTGGCCGTGTCATGCTGAATCTTGAAAGCCGTCTGTCCGCCTTGCGCGCCATCGACGATGCGAAGTCGCGGATGCA
>JBGAWZ010000410.1:0-1561 GCA_044227335.1 Candidatus Zixiibacteriota bacterium
AAACTCGGCAAGCGGACGCTCTGGCCCCGCGATTATACGTAAAAACGTTGACATCAGCCGCGAATATAGTAAAATGACTCTCCCGTTACAAGCAGGGAAATCCGTTGAAACGAAATGAGGACCACCGATGGATATGAATCAACCGCCGCAACAAATCAATATCGAACTTGGTGAGAAAGAAGCTGAGGGGATTTACGCCAACCTCGCGATGATCACCCACTCGCCGACCGAAATTGTCATCGACTTCTCACGCGTCATGCCGCGCACACCCAAATCACGGGTTCTGGCCCGTATCATTATGACACCGATGCACGCGAAACTCCTGCGCGACGCCCTCGAAGATAACCTCAAAAAATTCGAAGGTCAGTTCGGCGAAATCAAGATATGGGGCATGCCGAATCAATCCAAGACCATCGGCTTTGCATCAGGCGACGAGACTCCCGGAGGATCAAAGTGACCAAAGGGTACGCCTCGATTGTTTTGCACAGCCACCTGCCGTATGTACTGGCTCACGGCCGCTGGCCGCACGGCACCGACTGGCTTTGCGAAGCCGCCGCGGAAACCTATCTGCCGATTATCAGAATTCTCAATGAACTGGTCGCCGAGGGATACAAGCCTAAATTGACCATCGGTCTATCGCCCGTTTTGTGCGAACAACTCTGCGACCAGAGTTTCAAAGAAGAATTCATCGTCTACTTGACCACTAAGATCAAAGCGGCTGAGCACGACGCCGAAGAATTTTACCGCTACGGTCAGTCGAACATGCTTGAGAACGCCCATTTCTGGGAAAAGTGGTATTCATCTGCGCTCGATCACTTCAATAGAATCGGCCGCGACATTCTGGCCGAATTCAAAAAACTTCAGGACAAGGGACATGTTGAAATCATAACCTGCGGCGCCACCCATGGATACTACCCCCTCCTATCGCGCGACGAGTCTCTGCAAGCACAGACCAAAGCGGCGGTTGCCAACTATCGCAAACATTTCGGACGACAACCGCGCGGTATCTGGCTCCCCGAATGCGCCTATCGTCCGCGCTACGAATGGACCTCGCCCATGCCGGTCAACGGACAGCCGCTGACGTATCTGCGAAAAGGGGCAGACGAATTCTTAAGCGAAAACGGAATCGACTTCTTCATCATCGATTCGCCGCTTCTCAAAGGCGGCAAGTCGGCTGGCGTTTATTTGGATCAATTCGAAGCACTCAAAGTCCTCTGGGGACAGTTCGAAAAGAGTTATCATCCGCGCGAAGAGGAATTCGACAAAACCCCGCGCGAGGCCTACTTGGTTTCGTCGGCGACCGAAGGCAAAAAGCCAGTCGCGATTTTCACCCGTGACCCCGAAACCGGTGTGCTGGTCTGGTCGGGGGAACATGGGTACCCCGGCGACGGCAATTATCTCGATTTTCACAAAAAGCGCTTCCCCGGCGGTCTGCGCTACTGGGCCGTAACCTCACCAAAATCCGATCTTGCCGACAAAGTCGAATATCGCAATGCCACCGCGCTTGGGCGAATCACCGAAAATGCCAATCACTTTGTCGCCACTATCACTGAGCTTGTCT
>JBGAWZ010000410.1:1598-4235 GCA_044227335.1 Candidatus Zixiibacteriota bacterium
GCAACGGTATTCTGGTCGCGCCTTATGACGCCGAGCTTTTCGGCCACTGGTGGTTTGAAGGACCGCAGTTCCTAAAAGAAGTCCTCAGGCAACTCGCGATCAGCAAAGAGGTCGCGCCTACTTTTCTCTCAGAAGATCTTGATCGCAGAAAACCCTCGCGAGTAGTGTCGATTCCCGAGGGAAGCTGGGGTCAGGGAAACCACCATTATATCTGGCTCAACGACGAAAACGCCTGGACCTGGAAACATATCTACGAGTGCGAGGCCAAAATGTGCGAACTGGCGCGCTTCTGGCAACAGCACCCGGAGCGTCAGGATTTTCAGCTTAAGGACCTGCTTTTGCAACTGGCTCGCGAGCTGATGGTCCTCTCCGCCTCCGATTGGCAATTCCTGATTTCAACCTGGGCGGCGCGCGACTATGCCGAGCTACGGCTGGCCGGGCACTACGCCGACTTTAGGCGAATCGCCGAAATGGTTGACAAGAAAATCGCCGGGCAGGCGATCTCCGACGGTGAGTGGACATTTTTCGCCGATTGTAAAGCTCGTGACACATTATTTCCAGAACTGGATATCGAGTGGTTTGCGCGCGTCGAATATCCCGCCGAGCAACCGGCCGGCGTAAAATAAACTAGTTTGGTAATCGCATGTCGCTGGCCAAACAATCCACCGTTTGCCCCTTTTGCAAAGAGCCCATTGCCACGGGCGCGACACGGTGCAAGCATTGCCAGGCCGACCTAGTCAAACCCGACAGCGCTAAAAAATCCCGCTTTGCCAAGTACAACAATTTTCGCGCCGGATTTTTGGTGGGCGTGATCTTCTCGATCATCCTGGCCGTTCTCGCCTATTTCCAGTTCTGGTGGGAATAAGATTCGTTGGTAGTCACTTTGTCGTGTCCAGCAGAGAAGAGACACGAGGTGTAGACTAAAATCTTATCTCGTCACCTCTCGGCTCCGTTCGAGGCGACGGAACCTATCACCTATCCCCTATCCCGCCTTCAGCATATTGCGCACGGCGTCAAACACCTCGTCCACTGTCATTTCTTTCATACACCGCATATGCTCTCCCCCTTTGAGCGGACAGATATTCTTTACACAGCTTATGCACGCCAAATCTCCGCGGCGAACAATTGTCTTCTGCGACGAGAGCGGCGAGGTTTCATTGGGATCATCTGCTCCCGATAACACCACTATTTTCGTTCCCACGGCCGCGGCCAAATGAGCCGGTCCCGAGTCGTTTCCGACAAACAGTTCACTTCGTGCGAGCACTGCCGCCGATTCGCGAAGCGAGGTCATTCCCGAAAGGTTGTGCACTGAGCTGCTCATACTCGCCAGAGCGACTTCGTCGCCGGGATTACGGTCGGCCGCTGATCCAATTAGCACCACCGGCAAATTCAATCCGCCGATGATCCGTTGCACCAGTGTGGCGTAGTTGTCGATCCCCCAGCGACGTGATTGCGCCGCGGCCTGATGCGAGACCGCGACATACTTTGTATTCTCGTCGATCCCAACTGATTGCAAGATCGTGTTCGCCTTTTGACGATCGCCATCATTCAGTGTCATTTTTGGTGGCGCGTAATCAAGATCGACCTGGGCGCCGCGCCTCAGCAGATCGAAATAGACGACCGACCGATGTTGCGAATTGAGCGGTTCCGGCAGAGTGATCGGCCGTGTTAGAAGCATACGGCGGCCGTCGGCGATATACCCAATCCGCTCTTTCACTCCGCCCAGCTTGAACGAAGACGCCGCGCCAAACGATGGCGGCAGGATGTACCCGACTTCATACTTCTCTTTTGCAATAATCTCTTTGACTTTGAACACGCCAATGAGGCCGTGCACATGCGCAGTCGGAATCGAAATCAGATGGTCGATTCCCGGATTTCCTTCAAACAACTCCCTAAGCGACTCGGGCGAAAGCACCGTGACCGCCGCCCCGGGATGTGCCTCGCGCGTCTCGCTAATCATCGGCAACGCCATGATACAATCTCCGAGATGATTGGGGGTCCGGATCAAAACGTGTAGGGACATTTGCTCAATCCACTTTCCACCGACGGTGAGTCCAGAGCCACTGGCCGGGATATTTTCGGATCGTCGCCTCAAAGAACGCGGTGTACTCCTCAGTCATCGTTCGAATATCAGCTTCCTCGTCGCCCGAATTCGGCGGATAAATCGGCTTTCCCTTGATTACGATGTGCCGGTCGAATTGTTCGCGTTTAAGCATCATTGGTAGGAGCGGACAATTCGCTCGAATAGCAAATATCGCCGGTCCGCGCGGCGACGAGGCCGGCCTGCCGAAGAACGGCACGATCAAACTCCCCGATGAGGCATGTTGATCGGCCACCATCCCGGTAAGATGATTTTGTTTCAGCGCTTTGAAGACTGACCGGGCCGAGGTCGACAAACGAATTACTCCAAAACCCATTCCCTTACGAAGTCCAACCAACAGGTTGTCGACTTTCTCGTTGTGCTGTGTGCCCATCAAGAAGTCCATCTGATACCCAAAGGTCCCCGCCCAGGCGCCCAGCAGTTCCCAACACCCGAAATGTGCAGTGATGATAATACCGCCACGCCCCTTTTCCATCGCCTCGGTGATTTCAGAGCAGTCCGACTCCGGAACAAGCCGCTTGACCCCCGCGATACCA
>JBGAWZ010000411.1:0-2636 GCA_044227335.1 Candidatus Zixiibacteriota bacterium
AGGCCCGAGAAAAGGGCAAAGAGCGCCGCCGAGATCGACGCCACAATCAGCTTGCCGGCATACGGCCGCAAATATGAAAAACTTCGAAAATAGATGTTCATCTGTCTACTTGCTCACCAACGCAATCAAGTAACATCGCCTCTGGCATGGGGATTGTCAACCGACGCGCAACGCTACGGCTGAAGGCGAACAGCATCAATGGGACTCGGGCCTGCGAATTTG
Organism: Candidatus Zixiibacteriota bacterium; assembly: GCA_044227335.1. Lineage (GTDB taxonomy): Bacteria > Zixibacteria > MSB-5A5 > GN15 > FEB-12 > JACRAV01. Next base: position 223 of record JBGAWZ010000411.1, read on the forward strand.
GTCGACTTGATACGGCTGTGGGGACGGAACTCGCGCCGGACTGCGCGTAGAGATGTTCCGGCGGCAGTTTCAAATTTGATCTCCGCCGGACGCCAGCCGACTTCCCGGCGATCATACGCTAGCACAAGTGTCCAGTCACACCCAGCCGTGACCTGATACACTTGCCGGTTTTGTGACTGCCCGGTTTGCTTGATAACCAACGGCGATTTGACAGTTGCTGAATCGGGGAGCGCGGACATAAGCCTCACCGGATCAAAAGCGCCAAACTCTATCGGGTAGATCGAGTCGGACAGCAGAGATTCGACATCAGAGTCGACATATTCGTTGGTCGACGGAAAGTAGACTCTCAGCGAATCGGGTGTCAGCACTCCGCGAAGCGCTCCCTTTCCAAGATACCCCCGCCCTGCCAGTCCTACCGCCGAGTCGGTCGCATACATTTCCAGTCGAAATGACGTCGTCTTCCCCTCTCGTTTCAACACAGCGTCAAATAAAAAGGCGTCCGCGACCACGGTCGCCGAACTTGTCGGGGCTTTCGTCTCTTCGGAAGGCTTGACACCCCTGCCTGTTCCGCATCCACTCAGTGTCCCGAGTAACACAGATACCAACGTGATAGTGACAGCGACTCCAGATCGCCCGCGATGGATTGCGCTCATAGTCTTGCTACGCGTGGATGCCGATGATTAGCGCGATGACCGCACCGACTATCGGGCCGAGTACAACCCAAATTGCCCCTGAAAACGCCAGTACCATGAGCAGGATCGGCGCTATCGTATCCAGCTTCGAGTACGCTTCTTCAAGTGATGGCGGCAACATATTGCGAAGGACATGGGAGCCGTCGAGCGGATACAGCGGCACCAAATTGAAAAAAGCGAGTGAGACATTGATCGTCACCGACAGATACAAGAACAGAACGATTGCTTCCGGGACATTAACTTGCATCTCCATCAGGGCGCGAAAAATGATCCCGAAAATGAGCGCAAGCCCGAGGTTTGAGATCGGTCCGGCGGCGGCAATCCAGGTATCGGCCACCCGAGGATTGCGAAGATTAAACGGATTGACCGGCACCGGTTTGGCCCAGCCGAATCGAAATCCAGAAATGAAAAGCGAAATAGTGCCCAACAGATCCAGGTGGGCCATTGGATTGAGCGTCAGACGTCCCATATCCTTGGCTGTGTCGTCGCCGAACTTGTGGGCTGTCCAAGCGTGAAAATACTCATGCACCGTCAGCGAAAACAAAATCGCCGGTGCCGCTATGATCGCTTTCTTTACAAAATCCGGTTCAAACATCTATCGTCGCCTGTTTCATATTCATATGGAAATATCCGAGGTTGGCGCGCTCAGTACAAGTTTTACTTTCCCATCGTGTTCTGCACAATTCTTTGCGAGAGCGACTTCGACTCCGGATCACAAAATCGCCACAATCTGTCGGTCGCCTTACTTATCCCGATTCGCGGAGTTCGGATGATCTCAATCTGCGCGTCACCGTGATCCTCAATCCAGAGCTTCCCGCCGCACATGTCTGTTCCAGAGTGATGGGTGGTCAATCCCATGGCTCGGCAGAGTCGTCCCGGTCCGCTCATTATTTTTGATTCAGCCAACTTCCCGGATCGCCTCATCATGACGGACGTCCCTTCGACTGGCTCCGCGGCGCGAAATAGTATCGCCGCCGGAAACCCTTTCTGTTCCGTCACCGCATTCAGACAATTATACATTCCGTAGATCAAATAGATGTAGGCATAGCCGGCAGGGCCGTACATGATGGCATTCCGTGCGGTCATCCCCGGCGAGGCGTGACTGGCCGGATCATCCTCTCCGATGTACGCCTCAACTTCGACAATCCTAGCCACCAGCCTGGTTTTCTCATTGCGATAGACCAGAAACTTGCCGATCAATTCCTCGGCAACCTCAAGCGTCGGGCGGCTGAAGAACGTACGCCGTAGTCGACGGGGTCGTCGCATGGACTCAGATGAAGCTCAGTCTTCGCAGTGGGTGACAGCGTCAGGCACCAGGTGGATGACTTCCTCAAATTCAAATCCGACCTGCTCTGGCTTGTGGGCATCGGATCCGAGAAAGTGTACATCGACTCCCGCCCGACGGGCTTCATTGATGATATCAATCGAGGGATAGTAGCTGGCAAATCCGATCCGACGTGACGCGGTGTTTACTTCTATTGCTGTCCTTGAATCCTTGAGTGCCGCAAATAGTTCCGGCAGATATTTCCGAAATTCTGAGTTAACCGACTGACCGTAATATTTTTCACCATATTTCTTGATATAGTCAAGATGCGCCACCGTATTGAATAGCCCACACTTGGCGGCCGAGACGACCTGACGGACATATTCCGACACTGCTTTTTCCACCGTCACATTGGCGAAACACTTTTCATACGTCGACATCGCGCAAAAACACTGGTC
>JBGAWZ010000412.1:0-2626 GCA_044227335.1 Candidatus Zixiibacteriota bacterium
GTCTTCCTCGACGATGGTCTGTAGGACCGTGTTCGATGAGGCCATCTGTACGATCATCCCGAATCCGGCGATTCCCATACAGAGCATTGACAGGAGAAGTGATCGTGAAAGCGCCAGCCCTATTAGTCCGACTCCGAAGACGGCGGCCATGATTGGTATGACCAGTTCAAGCCCGCGCACACTTTTTCGCAGGGCCAGATAGACAGCACCGATGAGCGCACCGACTCCGGCGCAGGAAACGAGCGTTCCCATGGTTCGTGAGTCGCCGTGGAGAAGGTCCTTGGCGATTGTCGGCATCAGGACCATATAGGGCATTCCGATGATGCTGACCAAGGTAAGGAGCAAGAGAATCGAGCGAATGGGCAGAAAGTCGAAAGAGTATTTGAAGCCGTCGGCTAAGCCCCTCAGGATCGGTACGCTATTGGCTACCAACTTGGGTGGATCAACTTTCATCGCTAATAATGCGGCGATTACCGCGATGTAACTCAATCCGTTGATAAGAAAACAGTACCCCTCTCCCACGGCCGCAATAAGCACACCGGCGATGGCAGGTCCCACCAGTCGCGCCATGTTGAACATAGACGAATTCAGCGCAATAGCGTTGCTGAGATCGGCCCGGTCTTCGATCATTTCGACGATATACGACTGGCGAATGGGCATATCGAAGGCGTTGATGACGCCAAGAGTAATCGAGAGCACGACGATTTCCCAGATAACGATGACATCGGCCAGTACAAGCGCCGCGAGTACCAGCGCCTGTACCAGTGCGGCAACCTGAATAATTACGATCATCTTGTGGCGATTCCAGCGGTCGGCCAGAAGGCCCGCCACCGGCGCGATCAAGATGATCGGGATATTACCAAGGAAGCTGACGAGACCGAGCATCCATTCCGACGAGGTCAGCCGGTAGACCAGCCAGCTCATGGCGATCTGTTGCATCCAGGTTCCGATCAGAGAAATGCTCTGACCGGCAAAGAATAAGCGATAATTGCGATACTTGAGCGAGCGCGCGGCCTCTTTGAGTCGCGCGACTATTGTGAAGGAACTGCTCTTTGAAAGAAGGGGCATGCCCTAGGTCTATCGCGGCTTACTTGGTCGCGAGTTCAAACAGTCGATATCCAAGGTGTCACCGTCGCCGGCCGCTCGAGGGCCGCCGGTGGTTGCGGTGTCCGCGCGGTTGACGGCCGAAAGCCGGCGAGTGGGACTTCGATTCGGTATGCGGCGACTCGACGGGTCGATACGACAGCTCCTCAGGATCGGCTTTCCCTTCCCCCTTTCCGGCGGCAGGGAGCGGCGGGACTTTGGAGATGGGGAGCGCGGTACGCAGGAGTTTCTCAATGTTCCAAATATCGCCGCGTTGATCGAAGGTGGCAAAAGAGATGGCACGACCGGGTCTTCCCGCTCGGGCGGTACGACCGATACGATGCACGTAATCTTCAGAATTCGACGGCAGGTCGTAGTTGACGACCAGCTCGATACCGGTGACATCTATTCCCCGCGCGGCGATATCCGTGGCAACAAGAATGCGGTGCTTGCCGGACTTGAAACCGTCGAGTGCTTCGCGCCTTTGTGCCAGACTCCGGTCGGAGTGAATCTCTGCGGCTTTATGACCCAGAGACTTCACCTGACGGGTGAGTTTTCGAGCGCCGTGCTTTGTCCGCGTGAACACCAACACAGGGCCGGGAATCTGGCCTAAGAATAGTTCCAGAAGACGGATCTTGGTTTCTTTGGAGACGAAGAATACTTCCTGTGCAATTTTGTCGGCAGTCGTCCCGGAGGGGGCGATCTCTACGTTTATGGGGAGTTCCATATGTCGGCGAGCGATATCGACGATCGCGGTGGGCATGGTGGCAGAAAAGAGCATCGTCTGCCGCTTGTGCGGAATCACCTGCATGATCCGGTTGAGCTGAGGGGCGAATCCCATGTCGAGCATACGGTCGGCTTCGTCAAGTACCAGGATGCATGTTTCGGCAAGCGAGACGGTTCTCTGTTCCATATGATCGATCAAACGTCCGGGCGTGGCAATGATCACCCGCGGCTTTTTGGCGATGGCCGAAATCTGGTTGTGCATGGAGGCGCCGCCGATCAAGACGCACGACCTCATTCCCATGGCCTGGCAAAACGGAGTAAGCGCTTGTTCAACCTGCAGGGCCAGTTCGCGGGTCGGGACCAGAATCAACGAAATGCCTTTCATTTGCACAAGACGCTGAACTATGGGGATACCAAAGGCGAGGGTTTTGCCGGTGCCTGTTTGGGCAATGGCGATTATGTCTTTCCCTTCAATGCCGATCGGAATTGACCTGGCCTGAATGGGGGTTGGCTCGAAAAATTTCAATTTGTCGATAACGTCAAGTAGACGAGGGGCGATTCCGAGCCCGGAAAAGCCGGCCTTTACTTTATTTGCGATAGTCATGAATTGAAGGTACGACACCTTTAATTCATTTCATAGCAACAAATTCTCAGTGGGAACGTGGCTCGGCAAAGGAAACTTTAGGGGAGTTCAAATGGCCCGGACTCGGTTGCGGAATGGCAGAAAATCCTTGCCAGACTGAGTTTTACGCATATATTTTCGGTGGTAAGCCTCACTTACCTACATATACAACCTGGCCGCAGTCGCGAAATCGAT
>JBGAWZ010000413.1:0-2623 GCA_044227335.1 Candidatus Zixiibacteriota bacterium
CATTGCCACAACGGTCAGCAGCGGTGACGATTATCGGATATTCGCCTGCACTATATGGAACAAAGCAGACCGCGCCGTTTTTGTATTGGCCACGGTTGACAGACACATTCGACAGGTCGCCGTCGATATCGTTCACACTCACCGGCAGACAGATTTCTTTCGGATAGCAGATGTAGATCGTCGTATCGGGGACTGAAACAGTCGGCTTGTGGCCGGTGGCGATATTCAATCTGACTGTATCGGTAGCAACTTTTCCGCAACTGTCCTCCACCCCGAGAATGAGCGTGTACAGTCCGCTGGTATCAGGTGTGAAGCAAACGGTGCGGGATTCACGACTGTAAGTGCCGAAGTTTGTGTACGGCTCTCCGATATTTTCATCGATCACGTACGCCGGGATACAGATTTCCCCCGGCTCGCATTGGTTGATGGTCGAATCATTGCCGACGCTGACTTCGGGGAGCTGGTTGATCCAGACTGACACCAGAGTCGTGTCGACATCGTTCGCGCCGCAGGAATCGGTGACCGTGGTCAGTATCTGATAAAGGCCCGAGGTGTCAGCATAAAAGCAGATACGATTTTCAGGTTTGTTGTAAGACCCGATATTTGGCACGACACTGTAGATGTTGCCTTCGGCATCGTCAACAAGCGCCTCGAAACAAACCGAACCGGCCTGGCACAAGAAGACACTGAAGTCTTGCGCGGTAGCAATCGACGGCGGCGTACTGATCCGAATACGAACAAGGGCCGAACAAGTGTCCGGCGTCCCGCAGGTGCCGATCGCTTCAATGACGACGGTCAGATCGGTGGATTGATTGCTCGAAACACAAATCTGGCGGCCGTTGACAACGGCGTTCCCCGAGAGAACATTCAGGATCACGCCGCTGGTATCACTTAGGTCAATCGGTGAGAAACAGAAAGTCGCCTCCGAGTCGGTCGGACAGGCGAAGAACTGGTACACTTCCTGGCAATGGAGCAATGCCGGGTGTCCAACGGTCACACTGACAATCTGCGTGTCGGCCACAGAAACATTGCAGTCATCGGTGGCGGTGACAATAATGGTATCGGTACCTGAAGTTTCCGGCGTGAAACAGACGTATCCTTCGCGAATCTGACCGAACGATGTGTAGACCGACTTGATATTGTTGTCGGTTACCGTCAGGGGCAGACAGATTTCTTCAGGTTGGCAGAGGGTAATCAATGTATCGCCGCCCAGTTGAACGACCGGCGGAGTATTTATAGTAACTGTGACAAGAGTAGTATCGCTGTCGGTAGCGCCGCACGAGTCGGTGGCTGTTGTGATGATCGTATACAGGCCGGCGGTATCAGCCATGAAGCAGACCTTGTTCCCCTGCTTGTCATAAGATCCGTAGCTGACCAAAATCGAAGCGACATTGTGATCGAGATCGTCGATCCAGACACTCGCGCATACCTGTTCCGGCTTGCAGAGGGCGAGAGAGAAATTGTCCCCCGAAGTAACAACCGGCGGGTGATTGGCCCCCGTGGTGACATGCGTGGTGCAGGTATCCACTGCCCCGCAGGAGTCAGTCGCGGTAATTACAACATCGAACGAGCCAGGCTCATTCGGATTGAAGCAAACTTGATTGCCTTCAATAGAAGCATTACCCGAAATCACGACCAGCGAAATCGGTCCTTGTTCCGGATCGACCGCGTCAATATTCCAGCATAGCGGGCCGCTTGAACAGGCGGGAAAGTTCATTTCGCCGGGACAGGACAGCACCGGCGGCTTATTCAATATGACAGTGATAACGATGGTATCAAGTATACAGATTGGCACCCGGTACTGATTCGATTGACCGGCCAGGCAATCATCGGCGATACAATACACAAAGACATACTGGGCCGAGTCGACGTGCGCGGGATAGAAAGTCGTGCGTCCGGAGGTATCAGTCACCATCTGGAATTCACCCGGACCTTCCGACTGGACTATCTGCACCGGACCGCCTTCGGGATCGTGCCCGATGACTTCAAAGCTGATTACACTTGTGTCGCAGGCGAAAATGGTCTTGTTCTCAGTAACCAATGTCGGCGGTTGGCTGACAATGACCGTATCGGTAATCAGAGCCGTGTCGGCGGCGCATTTGTCATAGACCGCAACTGTGAAAATGCGAATCCCGGCCGAACTGGTGTAGTAGACAAGTTCACCGGTTGAATCATTGATAGCTCCCTCACCATTCAAGAGGGCAAAGCGAAGTTGTTCATTGTCGGGATCGGTAGCATTGACGATTAGCACTCGCGTAGTGTCGCCGGCGCAAAGCGTTCCGGAAAACCCCTGATCCGCAATTGTCGGCGGAAGATTGATCGTGACTGTAAACTTGATCGTATCAATATCGATCTTGCCGGTCTGATCGGAGACTTTCCAGATGAAACGGTATTTCCCACTCGTATCGGGAGTAAAACAGATGTTCTGCGTGAAAGAGTTTGTCGGGAATTTCTTTGGTGCGAAACTGATCGGCCCCGAAATGAGAGTCAGGGTCAGCGTGTCCTTCGTGTCAGGATCGCTCCCCTTGACATCGTAGCAGATTGGCCCCGCCGTACACAATCGAATCGTTGTGTCATTCGGCAGAATCAGCGCTGGCACCCATTGAGGTTCGGCCAACGATGA
>JBGAWZ010000414.1:0-2610 GCA_044227335.1 Candidatus Zixiibacteriota bacterium
GCCCCATAGTTGTATTTCTCTCATTCCGGGAGTATCGATCACCATTCCGCCCGATGGCAACACGATCAACTGCCGCGCGGTAGTTGTGTGGCGACCGCGGCCGTCGGACTTGCGGACCGCCGATGTTTTCAACCGGTTCTCCGACAGCAGATAGTTGACGATAGTCGATTTGCCGACTCCCGATGACCCGATCAGCGCCAGTGTCATTCCCGGCTTTGCGACTGTTCCAAGTTCTGACATTCCATCGCCACGTTCCGTGCTGACCGCAAAAATTGGCACGCCCAGCGCTACGGCCTCAACATCGGCGATTTTGATCGCGAGATCATCGCACAAATCGGATTTGTTCAGCACGATCACCGGTGTCGCGCCGCTTTCGTAGGCGAGCGTTAAGTACCGCTCCAGTCGCCGCACATTAAAATCCAGCCCCATGTCGGTCACCAGCAAAACCGTGTCCACGTTGGCCGCTACCACTTGTAGCTCAGTTGTTTCGCCTGCGGCTTTTCGGACAAAGGTCGAACGTCGCGGCAAAATAGAATGAATAACAGTCGCCGAATCTCCGTTCGTATCCGACACTGCCACCCAATCGCCCACTGCGGGAAAGTCCAGGCGCGACTTCGCGGCGAAGCGGAGCTTACCGGTTATCTCAGCATTTCGTTCTCCCTGCTCGGTGAAGACAAGGTATCGTTCTCGGTGTTCTTCTGTGACCCGTCCCGGGACAAGGCCGACCGATGCGTATTTTGCAAATTCAACTTCACGGGATGCATTCCATCCCAAATCGGACATCTTCATTTCAGCATACTCTCATTGTTTGCAGTAGCCACAATGTAGCTATTGCCATTTGTCATACCCCATAGCCGATCCGGCCTGGGCAATTCAGATTTGATTGAGTCGCTAAATTGAGGTGCGCTCGACGAACGGCCAACCGCTCCGACTTTTCAGCCGGTCACGCGCCTATAATAGATGAGAGGAGCAGGCCCGACAGGGTCAGGCGGAAATGCGGGCGAGGCGCACCACAGCGACAGATATGTTTTGAACGGCAGTCATCTTGTATGCGCCTCCTTTCGGGAAGTCTAAATGGTAATAAAATACTTCAGTAATATATCTACGATTATTGTGGTGTCAATGGTCATTTGCACCATTCGTATTCCTCGGGACAGGCCTTGAGGTTCAATTTGAGCAAATGACTCAAAATTGGCTCGGCATATGGTCTCGCCTTAGCTATGACGCATCTACGCGAGAGTCTTTGGTTGGCATTTTTATCTCGGCCTCATCATCGGGTGGGCTTCGGTATTGAATACGCTGGTGGTCAGATTCATCGTCTCGGCCGGCGCAAAAAGCAGGTAGAGATACTTCAGCGTCTCGGCCAGAAAGAAACTCTCCATCTCGTCTGACTTTTCTTTGGTTGTCACGTCCTTTAGCGAGGCATACCCGACTTCCGTGCGACAGTACTGTTTGAGACTGTCGAAGAAGACTTGCCCCATACGGCGGTACTTGTCGTCTTTGGTGAAATAATAAAGATAATACGCCGATTCGATTATTTCCGGTCTCAGCGGATACCCGGGGTAGACTACCTGCATGGTCGCGAAGTTGATACCCTCCGGTTCGATCCCGAACTTATTCCACACTTGGTAAAACGACGCTTGAGTCTGGGCCGCCCGGCTCAAATCGCCGCTCAATGCAAGCATTGCAGGGAAGAAGGCATCCAGTGCGCCAGTGTAGCTTTCCTGCCTTTCTCCGGTGTACATATTGACTACCCCATACCATGCGCCAGTCTCGGTATCCCAAGCCAAGTGCTTGTTGATCGCGCCCAAACTTGTATTCCACATCCGCATGAACGAAGTGTCGCCGAACAGGAAGGCACTCTTGAGGAGATACTCATAATACGAATCTATCCCGCCGCTTAAGTGGCTTGACGAATCGACCCACTCGCCGGTATTCACGTTTATCCGCGACCCAACCAGATTGAGCGGCGAACGGCGATTGTATAGCTCTGTAAGTGCTTTGGCCGCCTTGTCGTAAAACTGCTGTTGGTTGGAATACCGGGCCAATGTACCGAATTCAATCATTAGCGTTCCGATTTCCGCCGGATTGCTGATCTCACCGCGCACCGCCCCGGTTTTCAAATTGATATACATATACGGCATCCCGGTCTTTGAGTCGAACACCGGCAGGAGCCGATACCCCAGATCAACCGCCTTTTGCAACAACCTCGGATCGCGGGTCATTTCGTACGAACTAAGCAGGCCGCCGAGAATGCGAATGGTAATCTCAAAATTCTTGACTTCGATATCTTTGTCAAAGCTTAGGTGGTCGGCCAGGAATTGGATTGTCGAATCTGCCTCGGTCGTGAACCCCATCAACAATAGTGCATCGAGCGCATCAACGGCCGTCATATACAGCGGCTCGGTGTGCCAATCGTGGAACGACTTTGAGAGCGGCCTTAGGTCGTCGTGCCCCCAGGCATAAGTCTTATATCCGTTCCAGCAATGAAGAAACTCCTTCTTCACTTCAGTGGCGAGACTGTCGGCATTAACCGGACGGTTGTCTGCCGGCGGTTGAGCGCAAACCGGTCCGGCGAGAAAAAGCATGGCGAAGACTATGGATTTCATA
>JBGAWZ010000415.1:0-2606 GCA_044227335.1 Candidatus Zixiibacteriota bacterium
CACCGCGAATATCACGCCGACCAAGTTCGACTGCCAGATTCCAACACCTACTAGTGTGAATACTGCAATCGCCAGTGGTGTGACGGTAGATTTCAAGAAGATGCCGAATCGTTCATCTTCGTTGGGATTGAAATTCCCGGTCTTGACATATTCTCGGGCATAGTAGGTGTACAGTGCGCCGTCGGAATAGACATCATTTGAATGCGACAGTCGGAGCGGCGGATCGGATTCCAGATTCCACAGACGGACAAAGCCAACAAGGCAAAGCAGTAGCGCTACCGCCAGCACCTCTTTTCGGCTGAATGGATCGATCTGCTGCCTGTGGAACTCGCTCATGCACTTCCGGGGCGATTGAGCTAAAAGGTTGTACAACTTTGGTCAGAGAACGACTTCAAGCACGGTCGGGTTGCGGCGGTCGGCTTCAGCCAGAACAGTGCCGTCGGACGCAACTACCATTGAATTCCCGCCGAATACATTTGTGCCGTCGTCACCCACACAATTGATGCCGACCATGGTTACTGAATTTTCTTTCGCTCGCTCAATAATAAGCCGCCGCCAATCATCGATTCGCACAAGCGGAAACGCCGCCGGTACGAAGATCAATTGTGCGCCAAGCGACTTCAGTTCGGTATACAAATCGGGAAATCTAATGTCGTAACAAATGCTCACTCCCCACTTTCCGTAGGGCGAGTCGAATACGCCGGGCTCCGTTCCCGCTCGAAATACATTTGGTTCATTCATCCCGGGAAACAAATTGATCTTGTCGTAAACCAGATGTTTTCCTCGGTGATAAAACAAGAACGAATTGGTGACTCCGCCCGAAGTTGGTATCGGTAATCCGGTCATGATTGCGACATCGTACGGCGCAAATTGCGCCAGCACGGTATCAAGAGACTCGACTGGCCGCGGTTGGTACATCGCGCCAGACATCGCCAGCTCGCCAAAGCAGACAAGATCGACCTGCCGAGCCTCGGCTAGTTCAAGATACGGAGTCAGGTCGGTTTCCCGCGTGTCCTTTTGGACGATCAATGCTCGCATCGGCTACTGCTCAAATACTACCCGTCCACCCAGAATTGTGCGGGACACTTGCCCCGACAATTTATACCCAACAAACGGCGAATTTTGCGATCGGGAGCGAAATTTGTCGGCCTTCACTGTCCATTTCTTTTCTGGGTCGATAATCGTGATGTCTGCCGGACTACCCTCGGCCAGCGTCCCGCCGGGCAGACCGAATATCCGCGCCGGATCGGCGGTCATTTTTCTAATGGCGTCAGCCCAATCGAGATACCCTTTGTCGATCAGATAGGTTTTTACAAGCCCGACCGTTGTCTCAAGCCCGATCATTCCGGCTGGCGCCATATCGAACTCGCAGTCTTTGTCTTCTTCGGGATGCGGCGCATGATCGGAGGCGATGCAATCGATTGTTCCGTCGACTAGACCTTCGATCACCGCATCGCGGTCGTCGCGACTTCGGAGCGGCGGGTTGACTCGCAAATACGTGTTGTATTCCTTGCCAATCTCTTCGTCAGTCAATACAAAGTGGTGCGGGCAGGCCTCACACGTGACTTTGACTCCTTCGCGTTTTGCCTGACGAACCGCTTCGACCGCCCGTCGGGTGGTAATGTGCTGGATATGCAGTCGCGCTCCAGTGACCCGGCAGAGGGCGATATCGCGAAGCACCGCGACTTCCTCGGCAACCGCCGGTGCGCCGCGCAGTCCGAGCCGCGAGGACTCAAACGATTCGTTCATCACTCCGCCCGCGACCAGAAACTGGTCTTCCGCGTGTTGCATAACCGGTATATCAAACATTCGTGAGTATTCGAGGGCACGACGCATGATATTGGGATCCTGCACATACCGGCCGTCATCGGTGATCGCCACCGCACCCATCTTTACCAGATCGCCAATCTCCGAAAGCTCTTTGCCATCGAGATTCTTTGTGATAGCACCGACCACATACACTCGAGCATCAGCCGACTTGGCGCGATCCTGCACGAATTTGACCGTTTCCTGATTGTCAATTCGCGGGTGCGTATTGGGCATACAACAGACCGCCGTAAATCCACCCGCCGCCGCCGCGCGGCATCCCGACTCGATTGTCTCGGCGTCCTCCCTTCCCGGCTCACGCAGGTGAACATGAACATCGATCAGCCCCGGAGTCACCAGTTTACCTTCGGCGTTAATCACACTCGATTTGTCCAGCGACTTGACCAGTTTCTTGCTGGCCGGCGTGTCTTTTTGCACTCCGGCGATCTTGCCGTCGCGGATAAAGACATGCGCCGCGCTAACAAAGCCAAGTGACGGATCTATCACCCGCCCGTTGGCAATCACCATATCATATTTTTGCGACGCCATTATTCTTCTCCCTCATCTTTCCGCCCTGACAATAGGTACATGACCGCCATCCGCACCGCCTGGCCGTTGGTCACCTGATCCAAAATGACCGAGTGATCGCTATCGGCGACCTCGCTCGTTACTTCAACTCCTCGATTCATCGGACCGGGATGCATGATCGTGAAATTTCGATTCACCCGTTTCAATCGCTCGCGGGTGATCCCGAATAAATTGGTGTATTCGCGCTGAGACGGGAACAGTCCCGCCTGCTG
>JBGAWZ010000416.1:0-2604 GCA_044227335.1 Candidatus Zixiibacteriota bacterium
CTCCGGCTTTGCTTAAGTAGTCGGTCAAGTCCTCGGCCATCCGTTTGGTGAGAGTCGTGACCAAAGTCCTCTCCCCTTTGGCCGACCGAAGCCGGACTTGCTCAAGCAGATCGTCAACCTGAGTACGAAGCGGCTTGACCGTAATTTGCGGATCCAAAAGCCCGGTTGGTCGGATGACCTGTTCAACTACTACACCTTCGGCCTTTTGCAGTTCGTAATCGGCCGGCGTGGCCGAGACATAGACAACACTCGGCATAAGCGATTCGAATTCTTCGAAATAGAGCGGCCGGTTATCAAGGGCGGAAGGCAACCGGAAGCCGTGTTCGATCAACGTCTCTTTTCGGTTGCGGTCGCCGGCGTACATCGCCCGAATTTGTGGAACACTCTGATGAGATTCATCGATGATGACCAGAAAATCCTTTGGGAAAAAATCGATCAGCGTTTCCGGCCTTTCCCCCGCCTCGCGGTGGGTCAGGTAGCGGGAGTAGTTTTCGATTCCCGAGCAGTACCCGACCTCCTGGAGCATTTCCAAGTCGTACTTGGTCCGTGATTCGATTCGCTGGGCTTCGAGCAATTTATCCAGTTGGCGAAAAACCTCAAGCCGTTCTTTTAGCTCCTCCTGAATCTTGGCAATCGCCGTTTCAAGAGTCGGCTTGGAAGTTACAAAGTGCTTGGCCGGGTAAATTGCCACCCGTTGACGCTCCGAAATAATCTCGCCGGTGAGCGGCTCGATTTCGGTGATTCGCTCGATTGTGTCGCCGAAAAACTCAAATCTAAGGGCTGTCTCATGGTAGGCGGGAATCAGTTCAATGGTATCGCCCCGGACTCGGAAATTGCCCCGCGTGAAACTGACTTCGTTTCGGTTATAGTGAATAGCGATCAAGTTGCGGATGACATCGTCACGGTCAAGCTGGGCGCCGACTTCAAAGAAGATCATCTGCCGCTCATACTCAGCCGGTGAGCCGATACCGTAAATACAGGACACCGATGCCACAATTATTACATCGTTTCGCTCCAACAGCGAAGCCGTCGCCCTCAGTCGGAGGCGGTCGATATCCTCGTTTATCGCGGTGTCTTTCTCGATATAGGTGTCGGTGGTCGGCAGGTATGCTTCCGGCTGATAATAGTCATAGTAACTGATAAAAAACTCAACTGCGTTTTTTGGGAAGAACGCCTTGAGTTCGCCGTACAACTGGGCGGCCAGCGTCTTGTTGTGCGAGATGACCAGAGTCGGCCGACCGTACTGGGCGATCACGTTGGCCATCGTAAAGGTCTTCCCCGAACCGGTTACACCCAGCAGGACCTGATGCCGCTTGTGTTCGGCCAGTCCGGACATGAGCTCCACAATAGCCGCCGGTTGATCACCCCGCGGCTCGAAGCTGGCGACTAACTCAAAGGGGGCGGAATCCGGTGCTTTGTTTTCTCTGGGCATCTTGGTCCTTTCGTAACGCCGAATATACCGGGTCGGTTTCAAAGGGCAATCACCATTGCGTCAGATTTGCCGGCCGGGCAAAAACAGTATGGAACCCCGATGTCACTCAAGAGTTTAAGGGTACGAACCGGACAGGACTTGGCCGCGCTTTGGTCCACAATGCCCTTGACTTGGCAAACAAATGAGGTACCTTTGGAAGCTTGGCCAGTAGAAAATTTACGTTTGGTTCGTATAGAGAGTGAGCGAGGAGAATTTCATGCAGGCAATTATGCAAATCGGTGGTCGCCAGGTCACCGCGTCGGAAGGCGAAGTGATCAAAGTTGACCATAGCGATGTCGCCGCCGGCGGCAAGCTGACCATAGAGAAGGTACTGATGGTCAAGACCGATTCAGGAGCTTCGATCGGCACGCCGTATGTCAACGGCGCCAAGGTCGAGGCCGAAGTCGTTTCGCACGGATTGGGCGAGAAAGTACGGGGTTACCGTTATAAACGCCGGACCAAAGCCCGCAAGACACTCGGACATCGCCAAGGGTTTACCGAGATAAAGATCACTCGTATAGTCGCTCCCAAAGGTTGACCGGGACAAGGGACTCGATGTATTGTAGAGCACGGACTGCTCTTTTACTGCTCTTACTGATTCTGATTTCTCCGGCGGTACGGTCGCAAGAATCGTATCGGGTAATCGACATCGATGTTTCCGGCAATCACATCGCCACTACCTCGCTCATTCTGGGCGTCTGCTCCTTTGACAAGGGAACCACACTCACATCAGCGCTCGTTCAGCAGTCAATCAAACGCCTGTATGGACTCGGGATGTTCTCGGAAGTTTCAGTCGAAAGCGAAGTAGTCACCGGCGGGATCAAAGTATTTATCGTTGTAAAAGAAGTCCCCAAGCTTTCCGCGCTTGAGTTTTCAGGTAATAAGAAATTCAAATCTAAGGACCTGACCGAGAAACTCGGCCTGGGTATCGGCGGATTCATCTCCCCTTACTTGATTCACGAGAAGAAAGAGAAGATTATCTCGCTGTACGCTGAAAAAGGATATTTCCGCGCGAACGTCGAGCCATCGATTCAATACTCGGCCGACTCGACCGAAGCCTCACTGACATACAAAATCGACGAACGCGAAAAAGTCAAAGTCGACTCGGTTATTGTCACTGGAAATGTCCGGGT
>JBGAWZ010000417.1:0-2601 GCA_044227335.1 Candidatus Zixiibacteriota bacterium
CCCGGCGCCATTCGTCACTGCCAACCAGTCGGTCGGAACGTTTGTCTGCTTCACAAACCCGATCTGGGCGATGTTCAGCGTGGCGTTTCCTTCGTTGGTCACCGTAACGGTAACCGTCTTCGCGGCGCCATGATGGGTGAAAGCCGGGTAGCCGATACGAGTCGTATCGGTCAGAATTCTCGGGGCATTGACTGGGTCAACGCAAGCCAGACGGACAAACCGGAGCGGGTTGAGCGTCAAGCGGCCAAAGTTTAATCCGCCATCGGGATTACGATCGCGATACCCCGGCGCCGGGAAATGATCCTCGGTGTAGAGCATCATGATGTAATTGTGTCCGGTGTCCGGATTGGAAATCGGCGAAAGATCGACTAAGTCGACATCGCCGGCGGGCCATTTCAAAACAATCGGGATACCGTTTGTGTCATACACATCGGCATCCATACCATAACGCGAGAGCGACGAACGAGTGTCGTTCATACAGACGCCACCGAAACCGGCGGAGTCGCAATCAGGCGTATAGGTCTTCGTGATGTTTCGAGCGGCATCCCAGAGAATACCGTCGAGGTCTTTGGAGACGACCATATACAATTCGCCGTTGGCGGCGTGAGTACGATCGTCAAATCCGCCGCTGGCGCAGTCGTCGATATTCTGCGGCGTGCTCGGGGAAACGTCGTCACCGAAATGGTTCAGGTACTGCGAGAAGACGATGTAAATGCGGTTTTCGCACTCACTGATCGTGTAGAAACCGACATAGCCGGTTCCCGGCGATCCGAAGCCGCAGACCTGAGTATTCATGTCAATACCCCATTGGGCATTGTGGGCTTTGGCAATCTGATTGGTGCGGTTCGACCAGTGGAACACGTTGGTCGAGAAGTCGCCCCAGAAGTAGACCGCATCATTGTACGCATTGACCGGAGTCGCACCGGCATCCCACACGATGTGCAGGAAGCCCTGGTGATCGTACAGAGCGCAGACTGAAAGGAACGAAGTAAACGAGGCCTGAACACGCGAATAGCTGGTCAGGTTGATCTTCGGTCCCCAGACAAGGCCGACAGAGTCGGACACGCGATACCACACGTCGTTATCATACCGACGGCTGGTGCCGGAGAGCGGCGGAACCGCACCGGTTTTCCAGTGAACCCAGGTGGCCGCTACTTTCGGCGAAACGCGCGAGGCGGCCAAAGCGCCGTTGTGCGTTCCGTTACCGTTGGAAATGTTATTGATCGTGTCAATAACCACCGGGCCAGTCCATGTGCCGGCCGCGGCAGTACCGAGCTTGCGATAATACGTCAGCGTGTATTTACCAAATTCCGGAGCCGCTTCAACAGTGCCGTTGTCGGCATTCTTAAGCAGTTCTTCCTTGGCCATCACGTGGGTGATGGTGTCGCCGGCCCATTCCTGAATTTCCACAACCGGCTCCCAAAGGTGGTTCTGGCTGGTTGGTGAAATGAAACCAGTTTGATACTGCGACTGGGCAATCTGGCTACCGGCGCCGAACGTACAGTTCGCCGGGGCGGCGGTGCCGCTCTGCCAGAAGAAGTGGTTGTCGATCGAGCCGCCGGTGTTGTCGGCGCCGCCGATAACAACACGGCTACGGCCGTTGACATCCATGACCGAGTGCTGACCAGATTCGCCGATCGCGTTCAGTACGCAACCGACCTGGAAGCCGCGCGGCCAGGTGCCCGTGATCGGGGAGTAGATGTTGTAGGCAAAGCGCGAATCTTCCGCCGGAGCGTCGTTTCGCGAATAGACGAAATGAATATCCGGGCGGGTGCCGCGGAAGTCGACCATGCGCTTACCGGGAGCGCGATATTGATCGTCCATGTAGGTGTAGTAAATGTCCAGACCCGGAGACGAAACGTTGCTCGGGGAGGCGGCTGAGCCGACGCTCCGGCGGGCCGACTGTGTCCCGGCATAGGCCGCGTTCTGAGCGGCAATCAAATTGTCATCACCCCACGCGATCGGCTGGGCGGCCTTTCGCACTGGGGCATAGTCGATGATTTTTCCGGTGTACGGATCGACGACTTTCATTGGCTGACTGGTCATCTGATCAATCGCCAATGCTCCGCCGGCCACCATGACCGAAAAAGCCAGGACCGAAACAAACAAAGAGATCATCTTCTTTGTCATTCCAAAACTCCTTTCGATTCCCAAAAGACCCGGCTCGGCAATTTCTCGCCGACCGGTATGACAGTAAAATTCAACGTGATTGCGCGCGGGCAATTTTCTGGTTTGCGACGCGACGCATTGTTACTCCCTGCAGATACCTCCTTTCCACGAACCAACGGTTCGTGAGCCATGACCGGCGCCTATATCGTCCATCGCCGGACAGGATTCTCAAACGGTGCTATCGCACGTATTCCAAAAGCACTATTTACCGCATCATTGAAAACAGAAGACAAGTCGCCACGACCGGCTACTGTTGCAAGCCGCAACCGACTCGAGTCGATCCCCTCAGAACGATCCCGACGTCATGCTATCAGCAACGACGCAATTTTTTAAAAGACGTAATTGGGGAGTATCTCCCAATCTCACCAGCGAACCTATTCGGAGTATTTCCGAAGACCCGACAAAACTGACGCTTATGCGGTCCCACTGACC
>JBGAWZ010000418.1:0-2600 GCA_044227335.1 Candidatus Zixiibacteriota bacterium
CACCGCGTCGCAGTTTGGTAGTGCGTTAGCTACTGGAGATTTCAACGGCGACAGTTGGCCAGACTTAGCAATTTCTGCGTCTTTCAATAGAGATACCGAGTTTGTGAAGTTTTACTGGGGCGGACCGCAGTTTGACACAATTGCAGACTGGGAGTTGATCCGGGGTGTGCTGGATCATCGATACGGATTTGGGGAAACAATGTTTTCTGTTGGGGATTTCAATGCGGATGGTATCACTGATATCTATATTGGATCAAACTCTCCGGAGCCTTTCGGTGTGCACTTTGGCGGCCCACAGATTCATGCCTATCCCGATATTACAATCAATAGTGATATGGGCGGAGGTTACAACACGCTCACCTATGTCGCTCCCGCCGGAGACGTCAATCATGACGGGCATCCAGATATTGTGTCTGGGTTCCCGATACCGGACGAGACCATATACGTCCACTTAGGTGGCCCGAACGCAGATTCCATTCCCGATGTCGTGGTAGGCGATGCTATGATTCCGGGTTTTCAACTGGCAATGGGCATGTTCTGTGTGACGGGTATCGGTGACTTCAACGGTGATGGCATCGATGACATAGCCGCGTACTCGAAAAACGGTTGGCTTCGCTCGGAAGTAAACTTCTTTGCCGGGTGGAATTCTGTCATAACGGATGTTGAAGAAAACGAAGAAGCATCACTCCCCGCCGACTGTGGACTACGGCAGAATTATCCCAATCCGTTCAATCCATCAACGCGCATACCCTACTTTACCAATCGACCGGGGTTGGTCGATTTACGAGTCGTAAACCCGCTCGGGCAGACAGTCAAAGTGCTCATTCACGAATTCCTGCCGCCGGTCTCAAACGCGATCACTTGGAACGCGATGAGCGATGCAAGTCCAGCCAGTTCAGGAGTGTATTATTGCCGACTGTCGCTCGACGGTGTCCCGCAGTATTCTATTAAGATGCTGTTTTTGAAGTAGGCGGGTCGTGATGTGTTTAAGAAAAGGGACGAGGCGAGATTGCTTGGCCGCGTCCTTCGACAAGCTCAGGATGACGCGTCTCGCAATGACGTTTGAATAAGCGCTTGTTCAACGATCTTTACCCACCGCAAGCCGGCAGAGCACCCCCGAATCAGGATGTCGAAACCGCAGGGGTTTCGACCTACAAGAGTTTGCGGGCGGTAGGGCATCAATCAATATTGCTACAATACATAGGCAGAAATCGTCGACATCAATAATTGTGTGATAGATAAGCATTTCAAAATAGCGCGAACGGCTTTGAGACCCACGCAATTTTACTACAATACCTGTTCGCAGTTGTCACAAGTTAAATTGGCGCAGTTCTTTTGCAGTAATCGTCGCCACAATGACTTGCCTCATAATTTAGTCAAGACACCCACCCAAAAGTGCACAAACGAAGCCAAAAAGAAACCCACCATAAATGGTGGGCTACTAATAAGGAAACTGTCGAAACCTCGCCCTTCGGGCGACCCCGACAGGGTCGCGGCAAGGGATTTCGACCTACCAGAATCCGGAGGCGCCCTTCGACCCCGTGTCAATGCACGGGCCAGGCCCCGCTCAGGGCGACGTTCCGATCACCGAGTATTCAGCGTTAACCGAACTCGCGGCTCAGCACCAGAAATTCTGCTTGGAAATGAGAAATAATGCCCCGGCTCTGGAATACTTTGGTGCAGAAATAGACCTGCAAGTCTGTCGCAAATCTGCGGTGAGCGCGTCAGCGTCGGGCTGAGCGGAGTCGAAGCCCGTTTCCTGTAATTAACAAGCCACGAGAAAGGCGGGTTCAAGGACGAACCCGACCTACAAATCTTTCAGGAGCTTGTTGGAAGCGTGGGCAGAAATCGAAGATTCGAATTGAGTGAGGGTGACGAACAATTCATCGATCTCAGATGACGGTGCGGCGGGAAGTGTGTCCGAGCCGAGCGATTCGAGAGAGTCGATTACAGACTGTACAGTCAGAGTGTTGATGTCGCGGGCCGGTTGATAGCCGGGATCGGCATTTTCAGTTTGAATGACGCGGGCGAAAAGGCCGGCCTCGACAAAATCGTTGCAGAGCCGTTGCACTAGTCCAAACGGCATACCGGTCTGTTTGGCGAGATCGTGAGTCGACGGCGCCGGAAGTTTGGCGACAAACGCTTTTACGACATTTTTGGCGAGCAATAGTGAAAGGAGGCGCCGTGAACGGGTCGATAGTCGATAATTTTCGACAGTGTAATCGAAGGTGTCGACATTTTGCACGGCGTAGGCCAGTTCCGCGCCAAGCAGAACGATAAACCAACTAAGCTGAAGCCAGATGAGTAAGAGCGGAAGGGCGGCGAAAGAGCCGTAGACCGCGTTATACCGCGAGACGCCGATTTGCAGATGAACATACCCGATCTGCATCAGTTGAAAGGCGACCCCGGCTACCAATCCGCCGATAAGAGCCGGTTTGATTCGCACGCGGGTGTTGGGCATGACGATGTACAGAAACGAGAACATCACAACGACCAGCGCCAGCGAGGCAAATTTCAGGCCGAATAGCAACGCGGGTGAAACGGCCGAAACAAGCTCCAGCTTTTCGGCATAGTCAGTGATCTGAGTAGTGATGAACAGC
>JBGAWZ010000419.1:0-2594 GCA_044227335.1 Candidatus Zixiibacteriota bacterium
CCGGTCACAATCGCTACCCGGCTACTGAAATCAAGCATATCTCCCTTCCATCCGCGGTTTCAGCTTTGTCGTCGCTTATGCGACAGCGGCAGAAAAGGCCTGAATATCTGAGAGGGTGTCCAGATTTATCATACTCTCCGGATTCATCTCACGCTTGGCCAATCCCGTCAGCACTTTTCCCGGACCGATCTCGATTATTTTCGTCACACCCGCCGACACCAGCGTAGCCATGGATTGCGACCACTTCACCGGCGAGGTGATCTGCGCCACGAGCAATTCGCGGATATGCGCCGGATCACTCACCGGCACGGCGCTCACATTCGCCACTACCGGCACACGCGGCGAGTTTATCTTAAGTGTGCTCAAGAATTCTTTCATCCCTTGTTGGGCGGATGCCATCAGCGGCGAGTGAAACGCGCCGCCAACTTCGAGTACGATTGCCCGCTTGGCGCCCATCTCTTTGGCGACTCGCACCGCCTCGTTGACTCCGGCCAGCGAACCCGAGACCGCAATCTGCGCATTCGAATTGAAATTCGCAGGGACGACTATTCCGGCCGACGATGCCTTCGCGCAAAGTTCAATCACCTGTTCTTCGCTCATGCCCATCATCGCCGCCATAGTACCCGGCTGGGCAACACACGCCTCTTCCATGAGTGTCGCACGTCGCACCACTGCGCAAATGGCATCCTCAAACGACAGCGCTCCCGCCGCCGCCAGTGCGCCGTATTCGCCGAGCGAGTGCCCGGCCGCAAAGTCAAACGGCGGCAGATCGTCGCCCAATATTTTCATCACCGCCAGCGAATGCACCAAAATTGCCGGCTGAGTAAACCGTGTCTGTTTCAGTTGTTCGGCCGGTCCTTCAAACGACAGCTTGGCCAAATCGACTTTCAGCTCGTGCGAGGCCAGCTCATAAAGTGCACGAACCTCGGTCGAATGTTCATACAGATCTTTTCCCATCCCCACATACTGCGAGGCCTGCCCCGGGAATAATAGCGCCGTCTTGCTCATCGCTACCACCTCACCGCCGCGGCGCCCCAAATAAGTCCGCCGCCAAACGCCACCATGACGATATTGTCACCGGTCTTAATTCGTCCCGTGCGGTTGGCTTCATCAAGCGCCAATGGAACCGAACCTGACGACGTATTTCCGTACTTTTCAATATTGAGCATCACTTTGTCCATACCCAGATGCATCCGCTTAGCCATCGCCTCTATGATGCGAATATTCGCCTGGTGCGGCACGAAGAGTGAAATATCAGAATAATCCAGTCCCGCGTCTTTCACCACAATTTCCGCCGCTCGTCCCATCTCGCGCACCGCAACTTTGAAGACTTCCGAGCCGTTCATCGTAACTTTGTTGGTGCCATCATAGGTGAACTCAGGCGTGTATGGATTCTTCGACCCACCGGTCGGCATCCAGAGCAGTTCGCGGAGATTTCCATTCGAGCGCAGATAGGTCGACAATATTCCCCGATCTTCGGTGGTCGGCTCAAGCACCACCGCTCCGGCGCCGTCGCCAAAGAGCACACAGGTGCCGCGGTCGTTGAAATTGGTGATCGAGGTCAACCGCTCCGACCCGACAATGAGCGCCTTCTTGTATTGTCCGGTCTGTATAAACGAATTGCCTATCGACAGTCCGTTGATAAACCCCGTGCAGGCCGCAACAATATCAAACGCCGCCGCATTCACCAGTCCTATTTTTTCCTGAACAACACAAGCGGTCGACGGCAACAAGTAATCGGGAGTCACCGTCCCGACAATCACCAAATCCACTTCTTCGGGTTTGGTGCCGGACATTTCCAGCGCCGCCGTGCAGGCGGCCGCCGCCATGTCGGAATTATCGATGCCTATGTCGGCGTGACGACGCTCGCGGATACCGGTACGGCTGACAATCCACTCGTCGGTGGTGTCAACCATCCTCTCGAATTCCGCGTTGGTCACCCGTCGCGGCGGAGTATACGACCCTGTCCCGGCTATCCTGGCTCGAATCTTTTGACCCATTGGATTTTCCAAAGTGATTGGTGATCAGCTCGTCGTGAATCCGTTCCTTGATTTTCTTCGCCGCCATCTCCCAGGCGATTTCCGTTGCCCGCGCGATTGCCCGCGCATTCGACGAACCATGGCAAATGATAACAATTCCATTGACCCCCAGAAGCGGAGCGCCGCCATATTCGGCGTAATCAAAAACCTTCTTCATCCGCTTCATAAACGGCAACATGAGATAGACTCCCATGCGCGAAAAAATATTCGTTTCGATCTGCCGCTTGACCGCGTTCATCAGGAGCGGCTGGACCGACTCCGCAAATTTCAAAATGATATTCCCCGTGAACCCGTCGGTGACAACCACATCGACTGTCCCGGCCAGCACATCCCGCCCCTCAATATTGCCAAAGAAATTGATATTCGATTCTTTGAGCCGCTCGTGCGTTTCAAATATCAACTCGTTTCCCTTCGATCGCTCCTCGCCGATCGACATCAGCCCGACTTTCGGAGATTCCTGATTGAACACAATCGACGAATAAACCGACCCCATCACCGCAAATTGCTGAAGATGTATTGGCTTGCAATCTGAGTTCGCGCCACAATCGAGCATCA
>JBGAWZ010000420.1:0-2584 GCA_044227335.1 Candidatus Zixiibacteriota bacterium
CTTAAGGGTGAACCGGAATTCGATGCTCTTGAGAATCGCATGGGCAGTATTGATGGGCTACTCTTGCGGCCATTGAATCCCGACCAGACCCGCGGTGCCTTGCAGCGGCCACAATCTCTATGCTACTTCGCCGACAGGCGTGGCCGGATAACTCTGGCTGAAGTTGCGCCGGGTGCGTCGAAGTTAACTGTGATGAACGCCATTGTCGACACCTACAATGATTGGGGTGTTGTCGAGCGCACGTTATTGACCGATATCGACCGGCTGTTGGCACAATTCCCGAAGCTGGTTGCCGTGGCCGTCTTTCCACAATTTTTACCTGAAGACGTTTTTGACGCCGCGGCTGATGGAAATCTCTTGCCGGCCGGATTAACGCGGTTCGTCATTCCAGGCCGCATCCTTCGCCTCAATGCCGACCTCAAGCGACTAAAGCAAGATGAGCCTCTGACCGAAAAGCGTGCCTGGTTCAATGAATTTCTGGCCGGCAAACTTTCCCGAAGTCGGCTTCGGCATTATCAGGAACCCGTCGTGCTCCTCGATGAATAACTCGATTCAGGCGATTATTTTTGATATTGGCGGCGTTTTGGTGCGAACGTTTGACTATTCCGGCCGTCGTGCATGGGAGGAACGGCTGGGATTGTCTCCCGGTGAGGCTGAAGCCATTATCCTGAATAGCGAGATTGGCCATCGAGCGCAACGTGGCGAAATCACAGATGTCGGGTTGTGGGACTGGGCGCGCAATCGACTGGGGCTTCGTGAGGACGAGATGGATGCATTCCACCGAGACTTCTGGCGCGGTGACGCCGTGGATGCGAATCTGATCAATCTGGTCCGAAAACTGAACAGGCATTATCAGACGGCAATCATCAGCAACGCCACTGACGCCCTGTCAGATACCCTTGATCATTTCAACCTTTCGGAGGAATTCGACCTGATTGTTGGATCGGCTTACGAAGGGGTGATGAAACCGGACCATGCAATCTACGAGAGAACTCTTGCACGGCTTGGTCGCGATCCGGGCGAAACAGTATTCATCGATGATGCCCCAGCCAATGTCGCGGGGGCACTTGCCATCGGGATGCACGCCATCTTGTTTACTACGGCCCTTGACTTAGTTGCTGAACTGGTGGCGAGGGGTGTGCGGGTAGACCCAGACTAGTTCGCTTAATCTCATTGCAAGGGGAGAATATCGATCACGACTCTCTCAGCGATGATTGCGTCTCCCCGCAAGAATTGCACTTTCCCAACTTTCGAGCCATCGGCCGGAGTTGGGACAAAGGCAACGAGCATACTGGCCGATACGCCGCTCTCTTCTGCCTCATAGAGTTCAGCCGGGTACGTGCCGATAAGTTCGCCGCTCTCATCCAGCAGTTGTACCTGGTGCTCGCCGGAAGTCTTTACGGGCAATAGCGGTCGCTTGAGGTGATACGCAGGCAGTGGAGTAATCGTGCCGTCCTCGACAACTGCCCTTAGTAGTAAACCATCAATCTCGGTTCCAATCCGATTAACCTGGAGAATTTGGTCATGGAGTAGTCCTTCATACGTATAATCAGATACCCATTCCGGCCCACAATAACTCATCATATCATGGGTCAGTTCGGGATCCAGTAAGGTTTCGTCTGAAGTATCAACTCCGTATACCCCAATAGAGGCATTTGGATAGGGAAACTGCGGATCGACGCCACTAGGGTTACCGCACGGGGCATGGTGGCGGCCGAAGTTGTGACCGATTTCATGTCCCGCTGCCTCACCCGTCTGAGACCCCACGTTCAAGCCAACGGAAACCCGTTGACCGATCCATCCTAGCCCGGACACCCCTCCGTCAAACCAGCTTTCGCCGCCGGGAGCGCTATTGGGTACCAAACCATAGTAAATATGTGGCGACCCGGGGCCGACTTCGGCCGCCCAAACCGTGGTCAATTCTTCCAGCAACCGGCTCCACTCTTGTCCCTGACGCAAATCGCCGGTAAAAGTGAAGGGCTCATGAATCGCAACCCGGATATCACTGATTGGAAAGGCCGACAGCAACCATTGGCTGATCGGATCTTGGTCGGGTTCTGAAAACGTGATTCCGGTAACTGTATCCACATAGCTAATCGGGACAATGGTGAGATTCAACGGTGCAACGTTGTGAAATTGGAATGTGGTTTGAGCGGTATTATTGGTTTCATTCAGTTCGATTACCGCATTCGCACTATCGACAATTGCGGTCAAAACGACTTGACCCTGCAACCACTCGATCGGCAAATCAAAATTAAAGGTTGAATGCATATCGTCGGCCGATGGTTGAGCCGAAATTGTCTTTGGCTCAGCAGTCATAGAACCGAGTAATTGCCCGCTGCGACGAGCCTCGATGGTCACTTCAACTACAGGCAAGTTTTCACTATTAGTCGATTGGGCGTAGACACGCAAGAGAGCAGGCTTACGGGCAACCAGAGAAACAGTATTCGAGGGGTTTTGCACAGATTGGTACAGGCCCATATGAACTATTTGCAGATCGCCCGTCGGCACTGCAGCACGAATATGGATGATCGGAATATAGACCGTTACCATCTTGTCGCGTTGCGAAGCCGCCATCACAGGT
>JBGAWZ010000421.1:0-2579 GCA_044227335.1 Candidatus Zixiibacteriota bacterium
CGGGGAACCATTTCACAGACGCCGGCAGTCAAGACGAGCCAAATGAGGATTGAAGCGAGAATTCGTAATAATTTCCTGGTGGGTGGCGCTAAGGATCTTTGCATTTGATATATTCCTTGACCAACGTGGCCCACAATTTATAGTGGGTTACACTCACTATATTACATCCGCTCTACGCTATCAATGTCAAAAAGCGCTCTAACCAGTTCTTTCTTAAGTCATCCAATTGTTTGTACGTCCCATCCTTCAGCGCGACATGCCCGCCAGCGGAGATCTTCTCAAATGAAAACGGGCGGCCGAGGTCGGTCAAACGGTTGACCAGTTCTTCAGATTGCGAGATCGGCACACTCCGGTCGTTGGTGCCGTGCATGATCAGGATCGGTGTGGTGGGGCAGAATTGGTCAGCGAAATGAACAGCCGAGCGGCGCTGTATTTCATGTTCTCGTTCAGATGGTGACAGATGACCAAACAGCTTCTGGATATGCGTGCGGAAATCTTCGCGGACCTCGCACATCACCTGCAGATTGGTCACCGGAGCGTGAACAATTGCGCACTTGAATCGGTCGGTCATGGTCAGCATGCGAAAAGTGGTGATCCCGCCGCGCGAGGCGCCCTCTACTGCCACACGGCGTGTATCGGCCTCCGGAATTTCCTCGGCAAGCTTGAGCAAATTGAAAGCGTCGTTGACATCCCCTCCGCCGAAATCCTCGGCTCCTTCGCCACCCTTAACTCCGCGATACTGTGTTGCGAGCACGACATACCCCCACTCGGCAGTCGACGCGAGAATCAGATAGGCGGTAAGATCGTCAAGCGAGCCACGTTCCCCCCATCCGCCGCGATTCCAGATGACCAGCGGGTAGACCCCCGGTTCGGATGGACGCGCGCAGTATCCCTGCACACGAAGGCCGTCGGACAGGTAAGTGATCCGCTCGACATGCGTTTTCTCGATCAGGTGTTTGTGATAAAGCCGCGCGACAGTGGCGATTTGAAACCTGTTGAGTTCGACGGGAGTTGAATCTATGAGAAGGGGCATTGCTGTGGATTGGTTTCGTAGGTCGGGTTGACGAGTCTCGCTCGCGAGACGAAGGCTACCCGACAATTATTCCTCTCACGTTGACATTGTCGGGTAGTCGCGCTTCCGCAAGCGGAACGCGCCAACCCGACCTACTATGTCTGCGAGATGACCAGATCAATCTCGGTGCCGACATCGACCTCCGCACCTTCCGGCTCGGACTGCTCTATAACCGTTTCGGGAAGATACTTGTCGACAATCTTGCGTTTGATACTGCCCACCCGGAGCGATTTTTCCTCAAGCCGCTTTTTGGCGTCGGAGAACGGTATGCCGATCAGATTCGGGACATAAGTAAATGACGAGACTCGCCCACGGTTCACCATCAGATTGACAAACGACGCCAGCGGGATTTGTGTCCCGGCCGCCGGATAGCTGAAGACCACCACCCGCTCTGGAATCGTGTCGGAAAAAGCCCAGGCGATTTCGCCCAGTTTCAGTCCGGCAGTCTCAAGATCGAGCATCGCCTGTCGCACCGATTTGCCGGTCACATCGGGCACCGGTACCTGCTTTTGCCCGAGCGAGACAACAAAGCGAAATTCCCGCCCCGGTTTAATCATTGTCCCCGGTAGAGGGCCTTGATTTAGGATCACACCCTGCGGTTTGCCGGGTGAATATTCCTGTGCGACCACTTTGAAAGTCAGCCCGAGTTGTTCAAGCGAAATCTGCGCCTCGAGCACCCGCTGATTGATCAAGTTTGGCGCGGGGAAGGCCTCCCCCTGGCGAGTCACCATTGGCATGACAATTTTGTCGGCCACAAACATCACCGCGATCAGGAGGAGCAGGGGAATACCCAGCCCAAACGCCAGTTTGCGCTTGAAGGAACCCAGCGGCAGTTGCCGCTCTAAGAATTTCTTGCGCGGCGGCGCCTGCGGGGAATCGGTGTAGGTTTCTTCGGCCATGCTTAGTTATACATCGGGTACACGTATCGTTGCGTGTAAAATTGGGGGGAATAGAAGTGGAAAGCAAGGTTGAAACGTGGGCGCTGTTTCGACGATGTCATGCTCGCTCTGCGTCGGGGGTGACAGAAGGCAGAACAATTCGCTCTATGAATGCGGTTTGCGGCGGAGACGGGCGCAGAAAGCGCCGTCAAGATCTGGGCACGACGGATACGTTTTCACAAAACCTCGGGTCGAAACGACTTCCGTCGGAAAACTCCTCTCGGCCGATTCGACCTCGAACTTGTCGTTGCGCACCAAGAATTCCTCGACAATCTGATCGTTCTCGGCGCGAGTGATTGTGCAGGTTGAGTACACGAGCACCCCGCCCGGCTTGACCAGCTTGGCCGCCCGGTCGATCATCTTGGTTTGAATTTTCGTCAACGAATCCATGTCTTCGGTCGATTTGGCCCAGCGAAGATCAGCGTGTTTGGCCGCTGTCCCCCATCCGGTGCAAGGGGGATCGAGCAGGACACGGTCAAACGGGCCACCGTGGAACTCCGCCATATCGCTGATCACCGGCGAGATGATCGTGATGCCGAGACGTTTGGCGTTCTCGACCAAAATTTCAA
>JBGAWZ010000422.1:0-2576 GCA_044227335.1 Candidatus Zixiibacteriota bacterium
GTAGAGGTTCGATGTTTCGGGGTCCAGGTTTGCCGGCAGGATGAGCACCGCCAGTGGAATGGTCGGTGTTGCGGTAAGAGTCGGCGGGATGACCGGTGTTTCTGAAGGCAGTGGTGTGGATGTAGCGGATGGCTCATTCGCTCCACAGGCATTCAGAAGGAAGATCAGCAGTAAAGCGGCTCTTTGGAAGATGTTTCGCACAAGGTCTCTCCGGTGTTGGAATGAACAGATTATACACGTTGCAATAAAAGGAATATGGTCGCGCAATAACGCCGGATACGAGAATGTCGGACTCTGCCAAATCGGGGTGAATTTTCGTACTACAATTCAAGGAACCTTCTCGCCTGACAAGACGTCGATTAATTGATCGACTGCTTGTCTTTTGAGCGAATCCCATTTAAAGGAGACAGTATCATGAAATACCGTTGGGTTCCATTGTTGATCGTCAACGTATTCTTGCTGGTGAGTTGCGGAGGAGGGAGCGCTGGCGAACCCGCCTTAGACGCGCCGCAGGAGCCGCAACCCGTCCCCACTCAAGAGGTTGCTTCAACTCCGGACAGCGTCCTTCCCCAACCGACCCCTCAAGAAAAAATCGACTTTTCCAACGCGCCGGTAGAGAAATTTGTCGGCATCGCGAAAAACGATCTTGCCCGCTCTTTGGGAATCACGGTCGAGCAAGTGGAGCTGGTAAACACCCAAGCCGTCACCTGGCTCAATTCCGCGTTGGGATGCCCCGCGCCCGGTAAAATGTATGCGCAAGGACAGGTGCCCGGTTATCGAATCGATTTGTCTGCCAATGGGCAGGAATATACGTATCACACCGATCTAAACGGCAATTTTGTGCTCTGCCCCGCCATAGATCAAGAAGAAGGTTTGCCAATCGGACCAACCACCGGACCGAATATTGGCGTACCGATCCCATAAGCGCATCAGGCTGATTAAGAAATTGCGCCCCGAATGAATTCATTCGGGGCGCAATCTTTAACTCTGAACTTGCTGTTATCTTACTTTGGCGCGACGAGCACGTATGCCCAGCCGTTCCATTCACTGACGACCGTGATGGTAACGCCAACGCCAGGCAACGGAACGCTCGACCAGCCGTTGTTGCCGATGGAGGAATCGGGAGCTTCCCAATACCCCAACGTATCGTCGAAGCGGGAATTACCCGGGTAGCCGCCATAGCACTTCTTGACGGAGTTGACGTTCAAACAAATCCGGTCGACACGGTTGACGCCGAATGTCGAGTCGAATGCCTGAACGCGCGGGCGCCATGCCGTTCCATCGGGGCGCAGCATCATATTGGAATGCGCGTCGACCGGCAGGTAGAAGCCGCCGCATGTGCCGGCAGAGCAATAGTCGCCGACGTTGTTATCCGCGAAGGAGTAGTCGAGATACCAGATCAACAAGCCGTCTTGATACGGATAGTGCTCAACCCAATTTCCCTTATTCGGATCATTGAGGAAGCCGAAGTTGTAGGGACCCGTCTTCAGAGACTTGTCGTACCCAATATACTTGCGGTATTCAGCGATGTAGTAGTTGGCGTAGGACTGCGTTACGGTGCCGTTTGTGAGCGAGAAACCGCTGTACGTCCAACCCGGATCGGTCTCGCCGCCATCGACAGGAAGACCGGTCACACTGATTTCATCCACCGAGAAGCCGGTCGTTGCGACAGCGCTGTCAGTCCAATAGCGGAATCCAAGGGTCACGGTCTGGCCGGCATACGCTGAAAGATCGGCGGTCAGATCCACCCATCCGCCGGATGCGCCGGTGATGCCTTCACCAAAGTTCTGACCATTCGGATCGTCATTTGTGGAAAGGTTGGTGGCTACGTTTGTGCCATTGACAGTGAGGTACGCGTAGTCCCATTCCGTCTCGATGTCATAATTCACTTTGGCAGAAAGAGACACAGCGCCGGCGGGCAAGGTCACATCGCGGGTCATGCTATTGTCGAGATCATTCCCAGCGCCGGAGAAATAGTAGTAACTTCCGGCAAAGGGATCGCCGATGAAGCTTTCCACTTCCTTGTCGGGCAAAAGCACGAGAAGCTGTTGCGGGTCGGCAGAGTTAAACTCAGCGGGACCCATCTTCAAGAAGGCTGTCTCGTCGTAGTTTACAACCGCGGCATTCGACCAGCCCAAGTACAGCTTTTCGTATGCGCTCATGTGAATCGGTTTGGTGCCGATACCGTCAGCCGCCTTGCCAGAAGCGCCATAGGAACCACTGGACATAAGAGTCCAGAAGCCCGTGGAGTTCTCAGCGCCGCCGGTGTTACCGGATGTATCGTAGAGATCGGGAAGTCCAAGGTCGTGCGCAAACTCGTGAGCAAATACGCCTACGCCACCGTTCTCAGGTTCAACCGTGTAATCCCCAATCCAGTAACTAGATCCGCCAACTTGAAGACCACCCAATTTATTAAACGCAGGTCCTGCGCTTCCCTGGAGGGTATAGTAGGCATACCAGCGGTGGCTCCAAATGGCATTGGTGCCTTGCGCGCCGCCACCGGTCTCCTCGCCCTCGCCAGCGTGAACAGCCTGGAAGTGGTCGATATAACCATCAGGTTCGTTGAAGTTGGCATC
>JBGAWZ010000423.1:0-2572 GCA_044227335.1 Candidatus Zixiibacteriota bacterium
AGAACTTCCGGCGCGATAAAGACTTTTCTGGTGGCGACAATCTCGCCCAGCCAGGATTTCACTGTGTCAGGCATAAGCGGATCGGTCAGGTGCGGCACCGCCGAGTGATCAAAGATTATGTTCGACGGGTGCAGGTTGCCGTGTACAAGGTCCGCTCGGTGAACAAATTTAAGCTGGTTTGCAAGGTGCACAAGCAAAGTCAGGGCCGCCTGATACGTAACGTGACCCTCTTCAAATCTCTCGGCGAGCGATTCGCCGTCGATGTGCTCACGAATTACCGCCTGTTGCTCGGCATCGACCGCCCAATCGAAGACCGCGGCGGGGCTATCGGGGTTATTCCGTAGTCGCTCTTGCAGAATTACCCAGCGGTGGCGCAGATCATCAGAGCCGTGTATATATGGCGCGAGAATCTTAACCGCAACCGCGCGCTCAAGACCGGCATCGTACGCGAGATAGGTGTGACCAAGCGGACCATGCCCCAGATATTCGGTCAGTTGGTAGTGAAGAAATTGATTCGGTTCCACGCCCGATATGGTCGCGCACCGGCGGCAACGCGTCAACAAATATCCAAAACGCGCCTAGCCAACCACGCGCAATTTGGCAAACTTAGCCATGATCTTCTTTGTGCCGACCCCGGTAAACGAAATCTCAAGCCGCAATGACTCGCCGAACCCGTCGACCGAGGTAATCCGGCCCCGCCCAAAAGTCGGGTGTTCGACCATTTTCCCTGGTCGGAAGACTGAGTGCTCTTCATACTCGTAGTACACGCCGGTTTTCGGCGCGGGCTTTGAAAAGAGATTCCCGGTGGCGCCGACCGGTTCACGCTCAAAGTGGCGCGCCCGCCGCAGATCGGTCTTGTCGATCAGTTCGGTTGGAATTTCACGAATGAATCGCGACGGAATCGATTCGACTTCACCAAAGCGAAAGCGGGTCGAGGCCGACGACAGGAATATTTTCTTCTTGGCTCTCGTGGCGCCGACATAGAAAAGCCGCCGCTCTTCTTCGAGTTGATCCGGCTCAATCGCCGCACGCTGAAGCGGGAAAAGCCCTTCTTCGAGACCGACCAGAAAAACAGTATCGAACTCGAGTCCCTTAGCGCCATGAAGAGTCATCAATGTGACTTTATCGTCGATGCCCTTGAATGTATCCAAGTCAGTGAATAGAGAGATGTCATTGAGATAATCCACGAGATGCTTATCGGGGTTACCCTTGGCAAATTCAACTGTTCCTTCGATAAACGCCTCGACCGATTCGACTCTGGTTTGTCCTTGAATAGGGTCGTCGGCCAGCAGCTCGTTGATGAGTCCCAGTTCGGTGACTAAGTCTTGGGTGATAATATCGACCGGTTCGGTTTCGACCCGCGCGCGAAGCTTTTCGATCAGCTCTACAAATGGCTCCAGCCGCCGAACCTTTGTTCCAAATTCGGGATAGACGTTTGCCTGTTTGACAATCTCGTAGGCCGGTTTTTGTTCGCGCTGGGCCAGTGCCTCTATATCGGCAATTGTCTTGTCGCCGATGCCGCGTTTGGGGAAATTGATAATGCGACCAAAGGCGATATCATCGGCCGGATTGACCAACAGCTTCAAATATGCCATCAGATCTTTGATTTCTTTGCGCTGGTAAAAGGCCACGCCACCTATGATCTGATAGGGGATATTTCTGCGGCGAAGTTGTTCTTCAAACGGACGCGACTGACCGTTGGTTCGATACAGCACGACGGTCTCTTTGAGAGAAGTGCGAGCCGTCCCCGCAACGATCCGGTCGACAATGTGCACCGCCTCGTCCTCGGCTGAATCGACCAGCAACAGCTCAAGCTTGTCACCGCCTTCGGCCGAGGTCCAGAGCGTCTTCCCCTTTCGCTGTTGATTATTCTTGATGACCGCCGAGGCCGCCATCAAAATGACCGAGGTCGAGCGGTAGTTTTGCTCGAGCTTGATCACTTTGGCATTAGGAAAGTCCTTCTCGAAATCAAGAATGTTGCGGATATCCGCGCCCCGCCAGCCGTAAATCGATTGGTCTTCGTCACCCACTACACAGATGTTGTCGTGCTCGCCCCGGAGTTGTTTGAGCAGGAGATATTGCACATGGTTGGTGTCTTGATATTCGTCGACCATCAGGTATCGAAACCGCCGACGGTACCGGTCGCCAACTTCGGGGATATCGCGCAGAATCCGAGTGGCGTTGCACAACAGGTCGTCAAAATCCATCGCGTTGCAGTCGTGCAGGCGCTTTTGATACAACTTGTATATCTCAGCCGTGCGTGACTCAAAGTACCCGGTCGATCCAGCCAGAAATTCCTGCGGTCCGATCAGGCGGTTTTTCGCGTCGGAGATTTTCCGCATCTGTCCGCGCGCCGGGAATTGCGAGTCGGAATACCCCAGTTCCTTGATCACCTGTTTGGCCAGTGTCTGGGAATCGGCGTCGTCGAAGATCGTAATGTTAGTCCGATACCCAAGCGACTCGGCGTCGCGCCGCAGGAGACGGGCACAAAAGGAGTGAAAGGTTGAGACCTGCATCTCGGGAATATCAGCGCCCAGGATTGACGTTACTCTCTGACGCATCTCGCCGGCGG
>JBGAWZ010000424.1:0-2568 GCA_044227335.1 Candidatus Zixiibacteriota bacterium
ACGCCGATATTATCAAGTCCGATCCGGCGATTGCCAAAGATGCCGACGGCACTCCACATTTTGCCAACGAGCTTCTCATACTCATCGGGCTAGCGAAAAAATCAGACAGCACGATGGTCAATGTCAATGTGCGCGGCGCGACCAAAGAATCTTTTGTGGCACGGCCGATGATCAAAGTGACCCAGGGGCGCGAGTTTCGACCGGGAGCCGACGAAGTGATTGTCGGCGCCAAAGTCGCGCAGGGCTACTATGGTACCGGCCAGGGGGATCGGGTAAGATTCGGCGGGCGCGAGTGGACGATTGTCGGTGTATTTACTGCCAATGGATCAGGGTTTGAATCGGAGATTTGGGTCGATGTCGATCAACTGGGCGCGGCCTTCAATCGACCGAGCTTTTCGTCGCTGACCTTTCAGATCGCACCAGGTACTGACTTTGTCGCTTTGAAAAATCGGCTGGAGACCGATCCGCGTTTGACTGTCGATATCATGACCGAGCCGGAATACTACAAGAAACAGTCGGCGGCCTTTACGACATTCATACGGGTACTCGGCATGTTCATCGCCATAGTCTTTTCGCTCGGCGCGGTTGTGGGCGCGATGATTACCATGTACGCGGCGGTGGCGAATCGCACGGTAGAAATTGGGACACTGCGGGCGTTGGGATTCGGACGTCCGTCAGTGTTGGTGGCCTTTCTGATCGAATCACTGGCCATTTCGGTGGTCGGCGGAGCGATTGGCATCGCGCTGGCCACACTGTTGAGATTCTTGGAGATTTCAACCACCAACTTTGACACGTTTGCGGAGATTGCCTTCTCGTTCCGGATGACGGCCGATATTGTTGTTTCAGGAATGATCTTTTCGATATTTATGGGATTGCTCGGCGGATTTCTGCCGTCGGTGCGAGCTTCGCGCCTTCGCATAGTCCAGGCGCTCAAAGCGCGCTAAGACAATTCGACCCGATCCCCGAGCTTGGGGATCATGCATTCCCATCCACGCTCGTCGCGCAGATGCCCGGCCATTGCCGCCGACTGATCCGTCTCGCCGTGGGTGATGAACACCCGCTTGGGGGCATTTTCCATCGGCTTGAGCCAGTGCAAAATTTCAAAATAGTCGGCGTGGCCGGATAGTCCGGTGATCTTCACTATCCTGGCATTGACTTCGACCGGCTGTTTGTGAATGAATCCGGTCTTGTCGCCGTCCAAGACACGCCGCCCGATCGTCCCCTCGGGTAAAAATCCAACCACTGCTACAGTCGTATTTTTGTTCGGCAATCGATTTATCAGGTGATGCAAAATGCGCCCTCCGGTCATCATGCCGCTCGCGGAAATGATGATCGCCGGACCATCCATGGTGTTCAGTCCCTTCGATGATTCTCGTTTACGGTGCAAAGTCACGCCTTTCCCTTCCAGCGCCGCTGAAACATCGGAGGGCTTCTCCCCCAGCTTGTGATAGGATGAATATTTTGCGTAGATATCAGTCGCTGAAATAGCCATCGGCGAGTCGATATGCACCGGTACGCGGGGAATGCGGCCATCGCGCTCCAGCAAATTGAGCATATAGATAATTTGTTGCGTGCGCCCGATGGCAAAGGCGGGAATCAGCAGGACTCGTTTCTGCGCGACAACTTCGTCGATAAGCGCGGCGAGGGCGAAGAAAGGATCTTCGGGTTCGTGAATCCGCCCACCATAGGTTGACTCGCAGACCAGATAGTCACATGCCGGCGGTGGCAATGGATCGACTACCAGCGGGCCGGAGTAACGACCGATGTCGCCGGAGAACAGAATCGTTCGTTTCTGACCATTGCCGGAGACTTCAAGTTCGATACAAGCCGCGCCGAGGAGATGCCCGACGATGTGATATTTGAACCGAAAGTTTTGTCCTGCCTGTATCCACGAACCGAACGGCGTTGATTTGAACATGCCGATTGCGGTCTCGGCGTCGTCAGAAGTGAAAAGCGGCAAAGCCCGTTCGTGGCGTGTCGCGCGCTTTTTGTTGCGGTACTCCGCGTCTTCTTCCTGAAGCTGGGCGGTATCGCGAAGTGTAATGGCGGCGATATCGGTGGTTGGTGGCGTCGCGAACACCGTACGGGTAAATCCCTGGCGCACCATTCTCGGAAGATACCCGACGTGATCCACGTGGGCGTGGGTAAGCACGATGGCTGTGAGCTTGGCCGGATCAAAGGCCGGGTCCACCCAGTTCCGCTCGCGCAGAACTTTGGCGCCCTGAAACATGCCACAATCGATCAGAATGCTCTCGCCCCCGGACTCGACTAAGTATTTCGAGCCGGTGACCGTTCCGGCGGCGCCGTGAAAAGTGAGTGAAATCAACTGTTCCCTTTGGTTCTGCGTGTATTCACGTGAACAGTATAGGTAGATTTTTGGGGGTGCGAAACCAAAAGTCGACCGCCTTTTGTGGCATCCGGCCCAATCGCACTTCTCAGCTTGACATGTCGCCTTCGGTGGGTGAACTTACCACCCGCTAAATCTCTAATTGCGAAATACAGGAGCGTATGGCAGACAAATACATTTTTACCATGCTCGGGCTGAACAAATATTACGGCCAAAAGCAG
>JBGAWZ010000425.1:0-2566 GCA_044227335.1 Candidatus Zixiibacteriota bacterium
GATACCCGGCCAGAATACTCACAATGCTGACGACGTCGTATTCGGGCGTTTCGCCGACCCATTGCGGACCTTCCCACCGCCCAGAAACAAATCCGTGACCGCACTCACCTAAGATAAGCGACCGGCATCCCAGCTGTTGCACAGTTTCGCTGTGACGCTTATGAATAGCGGCGGCGGCATGGTCGTCGCCGTTGAATAGCCCATAGTTAGTGACATCGAAGTGTTCGCTTGAGAAAGTCCAGTTTTCTTTAGCCGCATAGAACACTTTGGCCGCCGCCATGAGCGACAGAGGGAAGAATTTTATTTCGCGCGGGTTGACTGTGTAAAGATAATTTGCATGGAGAACATCCATCGGAAACAGATTTGCACTTTTGCCCAATTCCGCCTGAAGTTCTTCGTTGAGCCAGTCGATAGTCTCCAGCCACTCGGTTCGGCAGATGCCCATATTGTTACCAGTGATGACGGCATTGTCGACAGTCGACTGCAGTTCGGAAGGGGTAAGCCCCATGACGGCAAGTGCGCTCCTTCCCGCCCGCACCAGTTGCGGAATGTTGAGACCGACCGTGCAATTGAGCGTACACCGCGCACAACCACTACAGGAGCCAAACAGGCAGTCGAGCCACTCGTCGCACAGCTTCTGATCGAAGTCATTGGCGCCGATCAGAATTGGCAGATGTCTGCCTATGATCGAATTGTAACGCTTGTACACCGACTGGACCAGCGCAACTTTGTATGCCGGTTGTAATTTGGGATCGCCGGTGGCGAGAAAGTAGTGACAGGAATCCGCGCACAGGCCACAGTGGACACATGAATTGAGTGATGCCAGGGTGCTCGGGTTGAGTTTCGTCTGAAATACTTGTAAACCGCCGGCCAGACTATCTTTGTTGATTTCGTCGGACACGCTGGCCTATCTCCCCTCCCTCACCGGTTGGGGAAGGACTCCGCGAGACCCGAATAGTAGACCAAACAGAACGCGCGTATAGAAAAAGAACACACAGTGGCGGATCTTGCCGACGGGGATGTACAACAACAACACAATAGTGACTACATAGAGAACTGGCAACCAGTCAACGAGAAACGTAGTGACCAACGTAAGTGCCAGGAAAAGGTCGACTAGGAGATTTGATAGATAATCATCGGGTGTGCTGATAATTCTCATCTTTGCAAACGTGATCCGCTTGGCGAGCAACGCGACTCCCGCGAAGAGACCGACAAGAACGCAAATTCGGATCATCCAAAGCGACGCAGTGATCGGTTCGAACTTGAGCGCCGTTACAATGAGATATGCCGCTGAGCTTACAATTGCGAGATGATACAATATGCCAGCGATGTATGTGGGAATGTGTTTGCGGATACTTTCCTTACTCGCCGGTAGCATGCCGGCTGTGAATGCATACCAGACTCCTTTGCGTGTGGAGCCTGAAGGCGGCGCATATGACGATTTGCCGCCCGTTCTGGTAGTCCGCCAAAGCTGAGTACTCAATGAGACTATCGCGAACACGGTGGCCGTGGCCAGCCCGATCTGAAGGCCCTGAACTAAGGTCATTTGAATTATCTACACGCACCCATCGGGTTTGGGAAGTCCTGCCAGTTTGCACGCACCTTTGGCCGGGCCCGACGGAAACAACTCGAAAATGCGTCGCAGAGGGAGCCCAGTCGTTTTGCAGACCGAGCGGACCATCGGAGCTACCTGATTCTGTTGATAGTGCCCGCGAATAAAGCGAATCACCGCCCAGTGTTCGTCGGTTAGTTGATCCAGCCCTTCTTCTGCTTTGGCCAGCGCCCGGGCGACCTCCTCGTTCCAGACTTCCGGGTTGGCAAGAAACCCTTCCTCATTAAGTTCAAGTGTGGCGCCTTGTACTTCTATCGTCGACATCATATCTCCTGCGCTAATGCTCGTGATCGTCAATATAGGCAAGATAGTCAATACTGGACAAACATAACAAAAGTTGTTTTGGCGGTAGACGCAACTTCAGAGGTAGTGGCGAGGATTGTTTACTCTGAAGTACAGTTTTGTCCATTGCCTCGCCAATCGATTCTATAACGAAAAGGCCGCCTGCTTGCGCAGACGGCCTTTGGAAACGATTCGATCGTAAATCGACTAGAGGCAGTTGGCCGGCGGGGTGAACGAAATGTACAGATAGTCGATCAGACCCGACAAGTCAGCGATATCAATACCACCGGCGATGTCGCCGTCGATGTTGGCCGACGTCAGACACTGGGGAGGCGTGAAGCTGATGTACAGGAAGTCGATCAGAGCCGACAGGTCGGCAATATCAACACCCTTGGCAGGGTCAGCGTCAACGTTTCCGGTGCGACCGTCGATACTGTTAGCCAGGCAACAGCTCGCCAGGTTACAGGTCGGACGAAGGTGACCGTTGTACCACTTGAACGCCTTGTCGAACGACGCACCCAGCGTGGTCTCGGATCCATTTTTCTCCGTGATCAGCGCCGTGTACACGGTTACGGTGTCGTTCACTGCAAAATTGCGCTTGTGATAATAAGTGTACAACGCACGGTGGTCCAAGCGACCTGACTGAGCCGCGAGGCCGGTGTTCCCCATCAG
>JBGAWZ010000018.1:0-12591 GCA_044227335.1 Candidatus Zixiibacteriota bacterium
AAGCTCGCCGGATCGATCGCCAGTTGCGCGGTCGCGCGGGACGTCAGGGCGACCCCGGTTCATCGCTTTTCTTCCTCTCCCTCGAAGACGACCTGATGCGCCTGTTCGGCGGCGAACGCCTCGGCGTCATCATGGATAAGCTCGGGGTGAAAGAGGGCGAGGTAATCACTCACGCGATGGTCACCCGCGCCATCGAACGGGCGCAGAAAAAAGTCGAAATCCAGAATTTCGCGATTCGTAAACATACGCTGGAATACGACGATGTCATGAATGTCCAGCGCAAATGGATATATGAGCGCCGTTTGGCCGCGCTTGAACGGGCGTCGATCAAAGACGAAGTCGTTGAGCTGATTGAATCGGTGCTCGACGGTATCATCGAAGACCACTGCCCCGAGAAAGAGTATCCGGAAAACTGGAATTTGAAGGGGTTCTGCGACGATCTCCGTATCGTCTATCTGTTCAATCTGAAATTCAACGACGAAGATATTCCAAAACTCACCCGCGAGACATTGAAAGCCAAAGTTCTTGAAGCGGTGATGAATTTCTACACGCAGAAAGAAACCGCCTACGGCGCGGAGATTATGCGCCAGCTCGAACGGTACGCGGTCCTGTCAACTATCGACCGATTCTGGCGTGACCATCTGGCCGAAATGGACGAACTCCGCACCGGTATTGGCCTACGCGCCTATCACGGCGGCATGGGCAAGCCGATCGATATCTACAAAAAAGAAGCGTTCAACATATTTGAGAAGATGATCGGCGCGATCGACAAAGAAGCGGTTGGGCTGGTTTACAAACTACAGGTGAATATCCCCGAAGAACAACGGGTGCGCCGTCAGCCGGCAATGGTCGCCACCCATGCCGATTCGACCAACATGGGGATTTCGTCGGCTGTTTCCGGCCCGGTGGGTGAAGGAATCGAGGGCGCCGAGCCGAATCCGATGGCGCGGGCCTCGCAGGCCGGCGCGGCGGTGCAGACAGTCAAACGCGCCATGCCGAAAGTTGGCCGCAACGACCCTTGCCCCTGCGGTAGCGGAAAGAAGTACAAGAAGTGTCATGGGGAGAATGAGTAGTTGCTCGGGACCTTTATGGTCCCGACAACCAAGTACAATTCCTCATCTCTTCGTAGGTCAGCCTCCTTGCGAGGATGACGTCCTGCATTAGATTCAAAACAAAAGTCAGAGTCGCAAGGACCCTGACCTACAATGAACTCCGCATCGTTCTTCGCCGCTTCGACTGACTCTCCATTGACACTATTGGCGATGTTTCCTATCTTTGAGAAACTCATGTTCTCATCCGTGGGAGGATCGCGTGAAATACGGAATATCAGTCGTTTGTGTCCTGTTGTTTGCGCTGGTTGCGTCGCGGGCAACGGCCCAGGGCGAATACAGTACCGTTGACTCAGGTGGCATCATGCTGTTCGGCGGATTCTCGGGCGCGGACAATACTACTTCCTTTGGCGGCGGAATCGGATATAGCTTCAAAGGACAGGGAGATATGAGTTTCCATTATGCGAGTAGAAATTCACAATCAGTAGGGAGTAGCCAATTTGGGGTGCTTGCTTCTTTCTTCCTCGGCCGCAACCACAAAGCATCTAACCTATTTGCGGCGATTCGCGCCGGCGTGGACCAGGCAGATGATTACACAGTTGTCAGTCCAAGTTTGTCATTGATTTACTTGACCAGTTCTTTCGCCAAAACCTCAGTCGTACCATCCGTGTCGATAGGTCTGCACAGTTCAAGTGGTTCGAGGGGTGCGTACTTTGTCCAAGCGGCGATGGGAATCCGATTCCTATCAGCAAAGGGAAGTTGTTTCTATTTGGAGCCTGGTGGTGGAATCGATAAAACAACAGGATCTGGCAAGAGATCAACCAAGGGGATGGGGTTCATAACGATCGGATGGATTGGGTAGGCTGACCTCTTTTATTCGATTCAAAAAAATGTCGGGATCACAGGGATCCCGACCTACAAAGAGAGATTGCTTCGGTTCCGCAAAGCGCGGAACTCTCGCAATGACGAATTAAGGTCGCCCGCTAATTACTTCATCCCCATCGCCAACCTGTCGGCCACTGCGTTCCAGTTGACCACATTCCACCAGGCCTTGATATAGTCGGCACGTTTGTTTTGATACTTCAAATAGTATGCGTGCTCCCAGACATCGATTCCCATCACCGGCACAGCTCCCCACTGCGCCATCTTTTGTTGGCTCTCCACTTGTGAAATGATCAGACGGTTATCGGCCGGACGGTAGCTGACAATCGCCCACCCGCCGCCTTCAACTTTGGCCGCCGCCTCGCCAAATTGTTTTTGGAAAACGTCGAACGAGCCGAAATCCTCGCGGATTTTGTCGCCGAGTTTTCCGGTCGGCGCACCACCGCCCCCCGGTCCCATGATCGACCAGAACATCGAGTGCAGATAGTGACCGCCGTAGTTGAAAGCTTGCGAGCGCGACCAATGCTGAATTAGCGCAAAGTCGCCAGTGGTGCGGGCTTTGGCCAGTTCGGTCTCGGCTTTGTTGAGGCCGTCGACATACGCCTGATGATGCTTGTCATGATGGAGCATCATTGTCTGGGCGTCGATATGCGGTTCCAGCGCGTTGAAATCATACGGCAACTTGGGAAGCTCATGTTTGGTGACCATGCCAAGTGGCGCCGGCTCAGACGGTGTGCCGGTGGTCTGCGCGAGCGCAACAAGTGGCGCCGCCATCATGGCGCCGGTCATCACTGTCCCCCCTGCCTGCTTGAGAAAACTTCTCCGTGCATCGTTCATGTGGTCTCTCTCCTGCCTGAAAGTTTGTACTCTTGAATCCTTCGTGATTTCAATTGGCGGGTTCTAAGAAGGACCCGCCCTTCAGAAGTGCCCCCACGTTAGCGTGGGCCACACGACTCTACATTGGCACATTCATGTGTGATATTCAACTGAAAACTGAGCTGTCCGGTTCCAGAGGTCTTGACTTGTATGTAGATTGAATTAATTTAAAAGTAACACCGGGAATGGAGTCTCCCACTGACCGCCGCCACGGCTGATGACTCCTACGCACAGCCGCGGAGGAAACCACCTGCATGACAAAGATTATTTTGCTCGCTGTGACCGGCGCGGTCGGCACGCTTGCCCGTTTCGGACTGCAGGGAGTGGTGCAAAAAACGACCGGCGCTAATTTCCCTTGGGGGACGCTGGCTGTCAACATGTTCGGTTGTTTTGTGTTCGGACTTGTCTGGGCATTGGCAGAGGGACGCTGGCAGATTCGGCCGGAGACTAGATCGATCGTGTTGATCGGTTTTCTTGGCTCGTTTACTACCTTTTCATCGTTTGTCTTTGAGACATCGGAACTGCTCCGCGACAACCAATGGGGATTGGCAATTGGAAACATCGCCGTACAGAATGTTGTCGGCGTTGTCCTGTTTTTTGCCGGGCTATTTCTCGGTCGGCTGGTGTAACAAATAATTCGACTATTCGGACTCGAACGATTTGTATACTCTCGGCAGAAATCTCACCATATCCCCCGCGATCATCCCGCGCTCGCCCAAATTATCAGCGGCCAAGTCTCCCGCCATCCCGTGAATAAATACACCGCACACAGCCGCCTCGATTCCGCTCATCCCCTGCGCCAGCAATGATCCGATAATTCCTGAGAGCACATCGCCGCTCGCGGCGGTCGCCATTCCGGAGTTGCCGGTTGGATTGAGATATGTGTCGCCATCGGCGCTCGCGACAATCGTGGGGCTTCCCTTGAGCACGAGTGTCAGCTTAAGCAGTTTCGCCATCTCTCGCGCGGTTTTTATTCGGGCATGAATTTCAGTTGGTACGGCATTTCCAGTGAGTCGTTCGAATTCTCCCGCATGCGGAGTAATCACCAGCGGGAACGACTTGTCGGCCAGTAAATCCGAGTGATCTTCAAAGGCATTGAGTCCGTCGGCATCTAGCACGGTCGGTTTGTCGATGCGACTAATCAATCGTCGCACCAACTCGCGTGTCTCATAATGCCTGCCAAGTCCCGGCCCAATGATCAGCGCATCGTATTTTTTTTGCAGTTCAAGAACTTCGCCCAGCCCGCGAAGCGCCAGTGCTCCGCGCTTGCCGACATCGGGAAGCGGATGCGAAATGACTTCGCGGAGTAAACTCGCCACTACCGGTTGAACCGACTCGGGGCAGGCAATTGCCGCCAGTCCACAACCTGCCCGAAGCGCGCTTTCACCCGCCAACGCCGCCGCGCCGGTCATTCCGTTCGACCCGGCAATGGTCAGCACCCAGCCGAAGTCCCCTTTGTGGCCGTCGGGTTTTCTCCAAGGAAACTTTGAGGCGATAAATTCTGGTGTAATCAGTTCACAGGTCGGTCCAATTGATGTGACTGACTCTTCGGGAATTCCAATCGGCACGACTGTGACCTTCCCGGCCAACTCTCTCCCCGGCGAAACATACAGGCCGTACTTGGGCAGTCCTAGCGTGTAAGTAAACTTTGAGCGCACCGCTACTCCGCCGCGGGTTCCGTCGCTGGCGTTCACCCCAGACGGCACATCTACCGCGAGAATCACTTCGTCGGTGTTGTTTATGCGTTCGATAAGCGCAGAAGCAACTTCATTGGGGACACCAGAGAAGCCAGTTCCAAATACAGCATCAACGACGACAT
Source organism: Candidatus Zixiibacteriota bacterium (assembly GCA_044227335.1). Lineage (GTDB taxonomy): Bacteria > Zixibacteria > MSB-5A5 > GN15 > FEB-12 > JACRAV01. The sequence continues at coordinate 4,627 of JBGAWZ010000018.1, forward strand.
CACAAGGTACTTTCGAAGGGAGGTCACCCATCGAAAGCACTTGATGCAAATGCACACCGTGTCCGGCAGCGGCATCGAAATTCACCCGGCCGTCGTGCGATAACTGATCGATCGGCCCTAAAAACCAGCAATCAACATGAGCGCCCGCTTGATGCAAATACCGCGCGATGACAAAGCCGTCGCCGCCGTTATTCCCTTTGCCGCAGAAGATGGCAACTCGTTTCGATTCGGGATTGTGAAATGTGCCATCAAGGATATGGCGAGCAATTGCCCGCCCGGCGTTTTCCATGAGCGTCAGGCCGGGAATGCCGCGATGGTCAATCGCGTCGCGGTCGATTACACGCATCTGGTCGGATGTGACCAGTTTCATACTATTGCTCTGAATTACGAAGATTTCTTCTTTGCCCCACCGGCCTTCTTTATCGCGGCCTTTTTGGTGGGTGGAACTAAGGCACAGGTAATCGCCGGCGCTACTTCGGAAAAGAACTTAAACTTAAGTTTCCGTTTGATTTCAGCCGGAATTTCGGCCATATCTTTGCGGTTTTCCTCCGGGATTATGACCGTCTCAATCCCCGCGCGAAGGGCCGCCAATAATTTCTCGCGCAATCCGCCAATGGGTAGAAGTTCTCCGCGAAGAGTAACTTCACCGGTCATACCGAGCCGCGCCTTGACCGCACGGCGCGAGTACATCGACGCCAGCGCGACCGCCATGGTGATACCGGCCGACGGGCCGTCTTTGGGGATTGCTCCCGAAGGTACATGAATATGTACATCAATTCCTTCAAACGACGACTGCGGAATGCCGAGCGCTCGGCAATTCGATCTGATATACGACATCGCCGCCTGCGCCGACTCCTTCATCACATTGCCGAGATGCCCGGTCAGCATGAGCTGATTTTTCCCTTGCATGGCGGTGGCCTCAACAAACAGTAGCTCGCCGCCGACCGATGTATACGCCAGCCCCGGAGCGACCCCGATTCGTCCTTTGCGCGAGAGTGCCTCGCGCGTGAACCTCGGTGCGCCGAGCAGTTTGGCGATATCGGACTTATCGATCGTTGACTTTGCTTTGTTTCCCGACGCCACTTTGCGTGCCACTTTGCGAGTGACAGCGGCAATTTCGCGTTCCAGATTGCGAAGCCCCGCTTCGCGCGTGTAACCGTCGATGATTGTCTGCACTGCCGAATCAGTTAGCACCAGTTGACCGGTCGTGACACCGTGATTTTCCAATTGCTTGGGAATCAGATGCCGCTTGGCAATCGCCAGTTTCTCAATATCTGTGTACCCGGCGATATAGAGCATCTCCATTCGGTCACGCAATACCGGCGGAATCGGCTCCGACCAGTTGGCCGTAGTGATGAACATCACGCGTGACAAATCAAATGGCACATCCAGATAGTGATCGGAGAATGTATCGTTCTGCTCCGGATCGAGTACTTCAAGAAGCGCCGAGGCCGGGTCGCCGCGGAAATCGGTCCCGAGCTTGTCGATTTCGTCGAGCATGATCACTGGATTGTTGGAATTGCAACGGCGAATACTTTGCAGGATTCGCCCTGGCATCGAGCCGATATATGTACGGCGGTGTCCGCGAATTTCAGCCTCATCGCGCATGCCGCCAAGCGACACTCGCGCGAATTCACGACCCATGGCGCGCGCAATCGACTTGCCGAGCGAAGTCTTTCCTACTCCGGGCGGGCCGACGAAACACAAAATCGGGCCTTTCACTGAGGATTTCAATTTGCGGACCGCCAGATATTCCAATATCCGGTCTTTGACTTTTTCGAGATTGTAATGATCCTCGTCGAGTATTCGCTTGGCCTTGTTGAGATCGAGAATATCCTTGGTCGAGCGCTCCCACGGCAACGAGACCAGCCAATCCAGATATGTGCGCGAGACAGTATACTCAGCCGAGGCCTGCGCCATATGGTTCATCCGCTCGAGTTCTTTGCGGGCCGCTTTTTCAGCGACTTCGGTCATCTTGGCTTCGGCGATGCGTTTTTCGAACTCTTCGATTTCGCTCTTGTCGTCGCCGTCGCCCAATTCCCGCCTGATCGCCTTCATCTGTTCGCGCAGAATGAAATCACGCTGGTTCTTGCCCAGTTCGTTGGCGGCCGATGCCTGAATTTTCTGTGACAATTCAAGCACTTCGATTTCTTTAATGATCGCCGCGTAGAGCGATTCCGTCCGGCGGACCACGTCGGTTTCTTCCAAGATCAGCTGTTTCTGATCGATTGACATATTCAGATACGACGCGATGAAATCAGTCAATTTTGACAGCGTGTCCTGATTGATCGCCGAGACATGGAATTCTTCGTTCAGATACGGCGCCAGATCGACCAACTGTTTTATCTTTTCAAGCACATTGCGCTGGAGCGCCTCGGCCTTGACCGACGAATCAAGCTTGTCGGCCAGTTCAACGACCTCGGCAGATAGGTGTGGCGTGGTCGTTGCAAATGATTTGACTTTGATCCGCGCCAGTCCCTGTACCAAAAATCGCACGGTACCGTCGGGGAACCGGAGCATTTTGAGAATATTACCGGCGGTCCCGATATGATAGAGGTCATTCGGCCCCGGATTTTCCTGCTTAGGATTTTTCTGCAAAAACAGCCCGATCCGCGAGCCACGCATGAGCGCTTCGTCGACCAGCCGTGTCTGCGCCGCATCCTGAATCATCAGCGGTGTGATCAGATACGGATAAACCACCACCCCTTTGAGTGGCAGAATCGGCAGGTTCGCGGTTTCGGAGATTACGTCGCTTGTCTTATGGTCAAGTGTTCGTGTCATAACTTCTTTCAATTTGCCTGCAAAAGCATGTCGAAACCTCTCGCTGTCGCTCGACCGCGCCTTTGGCGCGGCAAGGGATTTCGACCTACAAGCCGTCTGGCGTCAGGCGTCCTCTCCTGACGCTCTTTCTATCGTCTCATATATCGGCACACTGCGCAAAAACTGAACAGGGCTCTCTACAACTACTGTGGGGGTCGCACGGTTCCCGCACAGGTCAAACCGCCGTATTTCTGTCATCGCGAGGCCTACTCAGGGCAGAAACCTTCGACCTACTCAACAGTAGGATTACTCTGCGCGAAGCGTTCGGTCCAGCCACATGGCTGGCTACACATTAAACCGAAACAATATTACATCCCCGTCGGCGATGATATACTCTTTCCCTTCCAATCTCTGCTTTCCGGCCGCTTTGATCGCCGCGGGCGTTTTAAGTGTGACATAATCGTTATACGCTGTGACTTCGGCCCTGATAAACCCGCGCTCGATATCTGAGTGAATCACTCCGGCCGATTTCTGCGCGTTCATTCCTCGTTTGATTGTCCAGGCTCGCACTTCCGGTTCGCCGGCGGTGAGAAACGAAATCAGGCCGAGCAGGGCGTACGACCTTTGCACAACCAGATCCATCGCCGGTTTGGTAATGCCCAGATCAGCCAGAAACGCGGCGCGTTCATCGGCGGCCAGCGCGACCAGTTCCATCTCGATCTTACCGCACACAACTGCGACTTCGCGCTTCCCCGGCTGAACCATTCCCGCAAATTGCTGTTCAATCTCAGCCGCTTTGGGGAGTTTGTCCTCTGAAATATTGAGCACGATCAACAGCGGCTTGAGCGTGAGTAACATGTACCCTTTGAGCGGGCGAAGATCATCTTCGGTCAGTCCCAGATCGATCAGCGGCTTGCCTTCTTCGACAAACTTGAGGCACCGCTTGAGCAGATCGATTTCGTGTTGTTCGTGTTTATCGCCGGTAAGTCTCGTCTTGCGTTCGCGCTTATCGATATTGCTCTCGATCAGCACCTGATCCAAAAAGACGAGTTCGTCGATCACATTGCGAATGTCGGCTTCCGGCTTGGCATCGGGCGAGAAGGCGTCGACCACCATGATGAACGCCTCCATCTGCCGCAATTCCTGATTGATCTCAAGCCCGGCCGCTTCTTTGCCCTTGCCGGACAAACCGGGGGCGTCGAGCAGTTCAATCTCTGCAAACGTAATCTTCTTGGGGTTGACCAATTCAGCCAGCGCGGCCAGACGAGGGTCGGGGACTTTGATGATCGTGCGATGCACCGCCTGTGAAAAATCACCGACCGCCTGATTTTGCGCACCGGCGGCGTTGAAAAGGGTCGTCTTGCCGCTCTGCGGCTTACCAATTATTCCAAGTTTCATAGCTGAGTAAGGTACGGCAGGAGGCGGAAAGGAGCAAGCTGGGAGTTGGTTTTGTTGGTGGGCAGACGATCGTGCGGTCGGGCGTCCTCACCCGACCGCCAACGCTGTCGTTGCGAGCAAAGCGAAGCAATCTCGCCTATGGTCGGCGGCCCATCCTCGTTAGCCGACAGAAGAACGTGGTGGACGTGGACGGCCACCACGCACATAAGACCCGTCATTGCGTCTCGCGTCACCCTAAGCTTGTCAATGGGCGCGGCGAAGCAATCTCGCCTTGTCTTCCCTTAGTAGGTCGGCGTTCCGAAGTCCCGCCGCTCAGCGTGCGGGACGAGAAACCCGACAACTTCTCTTCAACGTAGGTCGGGTTGATAAGTCCCGCACGCGGGACGCCGTCTACCCGACATCTTCCATTTGGTGTGGGTCAATAACGGGCAGGCAGGAAGCCTGCCGCGCACGCATCGTTAGTGCTCGGCTCCTACGGTTGAATCGTATCCGAAATCAATGACACGTAGAGTACACGAGTCCAATTCGTACTGGAACCAAGCGACCCCACCGCTCGGCCATCGATAATGGTCACCGGGAAGTTCTATGTATGTCAAACTGTACAGGCGTTCCCATTCCATTGAACCCTGATAAGAGAACTTGAAAGGCTTGCCAATCAACGGAGTGACAAGCTCTTTTTCATTCGACGCAAAGCGCAATTCGCAAGGACAATCACAGCGGTTGTTCCATGCCCAAACTCGCTCATCGTATACAGTCATTTGTCCGCCCATACGGGGTTTGCTGATAAGTATTTGGGAGGAGTCCAGAGAGACCAAGCGCGATGTATCTGGGTAGAACCCATCGCGCTCTGTGAACAGAGAAAATACTGGCTGTAACTCACCTGGAGAAGACTCAACCAAGATCACTTTTCCGCTGGTGCCGAAGTGGTCGGTGCCACTGGAGTATCGCAGGTCTATGACTAAGTGTCCGCTTAGTTTCCCAAGAGTGTCGATTTCTTGCGCCGTGACGGTCTTGAATCCGCTGTCACGTTGCTGCCCCCAAGCCCAGTGCGTAAACGCACTGAAGTGACAAGCGCTATCCACAAAAAAGGAAAGATGCCTCGATGCCGCCGACACGCGAATAACTCCTTGGTCGACGAATTGCCAACAACTGTCACAGTTTGTTGGCTTGTGTGTTTGGCCGTGACTCGACGAAGATAGCAACACAGCAAATGCAGACAATTTCAAAAACGCCTGAACTGTCCGGTGGAAGGCGCTTCTTTGGTATCGACTACTGAGTCGATGAAACTGCTTCGCTGGCATCTTCCAGTCGTCTCGCCGGTCTACCCCCTCCACAGCGTCTTCCCCTCCGCCTTCAAATCCTGGCAGGCGCGGGTGATACGCTTGGCCATGTTCTCCTCGCACTTTTTCAGATACGAGCGCGGGTCGAATTTCTTTTTATCGGCCACTTCGGTCGCGGTGTGAAGGAGCACCGCACGGTTGGCGTCGACATGCGCCACAATCGGCTCGGTGAAGGCATACTGTGTGTCGGTGTCGACATTCATCTTCACGACGCCATAATCCAGAGTCTCATGAATATCGGCAATGTCCGATCCGGATCCGCCGTGGAAAACCAGATCGAAATACGCCTTCTGCCCGAACTGCTTTACAACTTCGTCCTGACCCTCTTTTAAGATTTTCGGTCTGAGCTTCACATTGCCGGGTTTGTAAATACCGTGGACATTGCCGAAGGTCGCGGCCAACATATACCGCCCGCCCAGCGGCGAAAGCGCCTTGTAAACCTCGATCATATCCTGCGGACTTGTGTAGAGCTTGGCATGATCGGTCGCGCTGTTGTCGACGCCGTCTTCCTCGCCGCCCACAACGCCGATTTCTACTTCCAAAATGATCTCGTTCTCTTTGCAGAGCTTCATCAGCTCGATCATTTTTTCGATATTCTGCTTCAGCGGCAACTCGGAGCCGTCAAACATGTGCGACTGGAACAAATTGTTCAGACCCGCCTTGCGCCGCTTAGCCGTCTCGGCGATCAGCGGCAACATGAATTTGTCGACTTTACCCGGCGCACAGTGATCGGTGTGCAGGCCGACATAGATCGGATACCGCTCGGCGACGCGATGTGTGAACTCGGCCAGCGCAATCGCGCCGTACGCCATGTCTTTGATGCCCAGGCCCGAACCGAACTCGCCGCCACCGGTGGAGATCTGGATAATGCCGTCGCACTTGGCGTCGGCGAATCCCTTGAGCGAGGCGTTGATTGTTTCGGATGAGGTCACATTGATTGCCGGGAAAGCGTACCCGCCCTGCTGGGCGGAATCGAGCATTTTGCGATAGATTTCGGGTGTTGCTACTGGCATTGTTGGGTCCTCTTATTGTTCAATTTCAAAATCGCGTTTCGATTTCACGTCATTGCGAGTCCGTTTCGTACGAAGCAAGCTCGCGGCGATTCTCAATGCAACAACGGCTGTCTGCCATTGTCAGCGGTGGAAGCGAGATTGCTTCGCTCGCCCTTCGACAAGCTCAGGGTGACTCGCTCGCAATGACGAATCACCAACCTATCCGTGCGCGGCAGGCTTCTTGCCTGCCCGGTTGACCTGTGCGCCACGCATGGCGGGTTTTATGACGAACCCGCCCTACTTCATAAGTTGCCGCAAAACCATCGGCAATACGCCGCCGTGGCGGTAATACTCAACCTCGATCTGCGTGTCGATCCGCAACAGCGCGTGGAATGTCCGGTTGCCGTCTTTCGACTGCACTTTCACAGTCACTTCCTGGCGCGGATGCAGTGATGACGAGAAGTCGTTGATCGAGAAAATTTCTTCACCCGTCAGGCCGAGTGATTCCCGCGAGTCGCCGTCCAAAAATTGTAGCGGCAGAACTCCCATTCCGACAAGATTCGAGCGGTGGATTCTCTCGTAACTTTGCGCGATAACCGCTTTCACACCCAAGAGCATTGTGCCTTTGGCCGCCCAGTCGCGCGATGACCCCATGCTTGTATTTCATCGCGGCGTCGTAGATCGACATCGTCTCGCCCGTCGGCAGATATTTGGTAATGCCGCCTTCGGTGCCGGGGAGCATCGCATTGCGGATGCGAATATTGGCAAATGTCCCGCGCGTCATCACCCGGTCGTTGCCGCGACGCGAACCGTACGAATTGAAATCGGAAAACTTCACGCCGTTATCCATTAGGAATTTCCCCGCCGGCGAATCGGCTTTAATCGCTCCGGCCGGAGAAATGTGATCGGTCGTGATTGAGTCGCCGAACATCGCAAGCACCCGCGCTTCGGCAATCGGCGTAAGCGCCGCCGGTTCCTTTTTCATCTCGGTAAAGAACGGCGGTTCCTGTATGTATGTCGATTTCTCCGGCCACGCGAAAATCTCGCTCTTGCCGGATGTGATCGCGTTCCAAGTCGGGTTGCCGTCGAATACCGACGCGTATTGCGTGCGGAATAACTCTGGCGTCACACTCGACGCCACATGTTTCACGATTTCCGCTTGAGTCGGCCAGATGTCTTTGAGATATATTTTTTCACCTTTGTCATTTGTACCGAGTGGTTCGGTGGTTAGGTCGACATCAACCGATCCCGCCAGTGCGTACGCCACTACCAGCGGCGGCGAGGCGAGATAGTTTGCCTTGGTGTTCGGATTTATGCGCCCTTCAAAGTTGCGATTGCCGGATAAAACCGCCGCGGCGACAATTTTACCATCGGTGATTGCCTTCACCACTGGTTCGGGGAGCGGACCGGAATTGCCGATGCAGGTCGTACACCCGAATCCGACATTGTTGAATCCCAGTTGCTCCAGGTACGAA
>JBGAWZ010000426.1:0-3810 GCA_044227335.1 Candidatus Zixiibacteriota bacterium
CGGTTTGTCAATATCTGGCGCTTTGCCGAATTCATACTCTCGACTGTGGTACTGCTGATTATACTTTTTACGGGGCTTTCTTCCGGCCTGCGCGACGCGGTTGGGTCGATACGAAAGAGCTGGCTGAAGCAGTGGCTTTATTTCGCTCTATTGATGGTTGTCATGTACGTCCTGGACTTTCCCGCCAATTATTACCGGAACTTCGTGATCGAAAACGACTACGGCTTTCTCAATCAGTCATTCGCGCAATGGTGGGGGGAAGACCTGTTGAGCTTAGGGCTCACGGTGACTTTCGGCGTAATTGGTGTCTGGCTACTCTACTTTGTCATCAATCGATTCAAACGCTGGTGGCTGGTCTTTTCGATCGGGACCATTCCGGTGCTGGTCTTTTTTGTCATTATCGCTCCGGTGGTCATCTCACCGCTCTTTAACAAATTCGAGCCGCTAAAGGACAAAACCCTCGAGTCGAAGCTCTTGGCGCTGGCCGACAAATCGGGGATTCCCGGCTCGCATGTTTTTGAGGTCAACGCTTCAAAGCAGTCGACCAAAGTGAATGCCTATGTTACCGGCCTTTTTAGCACCAAGAGAATTGTGCTGTACGATACGATCATCAAGAACTTCACGCACGATGAGATCATGTTTGTCATGGGCCACGAAATGGGGCACTATGTTATGAACCATGTCTGGCTAGGGCTGGGTATACTCATCATATTTGTTATTATCGCTCTTTGGGTGATCAACCGGTTCATTCACGATCTCATTCACCGGTATCGAACCCGGCTGGGGTTTGACCGGATCAACGATATTGCGTCATTGCCGCTTCTTATGCTCTGTCTGAATGTTGTCCTCTTTTTTGGTCAGCCGGCGCTCAACGCCCCGACCCGGATGATGGAGCATGCATCGGATACATTCGGCATGGAGCATGCCGGGGTATCCGGCGAGGTTGCCGCCTCGGCGTTTGATAAGTTGTCGGTGTTGAATTTATCCGACCCCGATCCAAGCACTTTCATTGAATATTGGTTTTATGATCATCCGGCTATCAAGAAACGGATTGAGTATGTACGCACATTCGATAAATAGAATTCGTCTGCGTCGATTTCGCGACGTCTCGGCGGCGGTCATTCTAGTCGTTGGTGTGCTTGCCGGAACGGTCTGGGCAAAGCCCGTTGCTGATTCCAATGCCTACTCCATCGCCTTTGACAAAATGCTCAAACCGGAACTTGATTCGTCGGCCGTGTATGCCATTGATACCCTGACCATCGAGCACCGCGATTTTGCGATACATATGGACAGCGGCACTTTGTATTTTATCAAGCCGGTTGCCGTCGATTCGCAATCACTGGTCTATGGTGCATATTACGTCGGTTCAGCCACTTTTCAATTTGCTCCCGGATTACAAATGGAGCGTGACCAGATCAGAAGATTCCTCAAATCCGACACGCTCAACCGTCTGTGCGACGCCGCATTGCTTCTTTTCAATCGCCCGATCTATGAGCGAATTGTGGCCGGAGGCCACACAGTCAAATCTCCGCCAAACAAGAAGACAGGCCTTAAATTCAAATCGCTGTATAGTGATCTGACCATTCGAGAGGACTACGAAGTCCCTTTTGCGGCTTTCAAGAATCTGGTTGCGCCTCGCTCGAAGCCCTTTTTGGCAGTGGTGATTTCGGCCGATGCGACCGGAGATTTGGTTTATACGTACGACCCGTACCAGCGTGAAGAAGTATCCCTGTATAAGAAGTATCGCGAGATTATGGTCGACATGTGGCTTGAGAATCTCTGTCAATACTCGATCTACGCCGATTCGACCTTTGAGCGACTCAATGGAATCGATAAAGATGAAGTGCGAATTCTTCACTACGATCTGGACGGCTTGATCAACGGCGGCGGCCGATACACCGGATCGGCGAAGACACAATTGCTGGGCGAAATCAACGGAAGTCGGCTTTTGGCCATGGGTCTTCACGAGGAGCTCTGGCTCGATAGCGTGAAGGATCAATCCGGCGCAGGTGTGCCGTTTGTCCGCTGGACAAAAGAGCGGCACAGAGATGTCCCTTTGTATTTGTTCCTCAATTCACCAATGGCAAAGGGGGACACTGCCACACTAACCTTTTACTACCACGGCGATATCGCTGAATCGAAAATGGGAGTCTTTCTGGTAACCGCCGGTTCGTCCTGGTTTCCGTATTATAGCTGGAGTGACAACGCGACTTTTTCGATGACCTTCAATACGCCACCGCAGTATGCCTTTGTTGCTACCGGTACAATGGTCGACTCACAGCAGATCGATGGCCAGATGCGAACAAAGTGGCGGCTCGATTCGCAGACTAAGTTTGCTACGTTTAATCTTGGCACACTCACCCGCTACCTGTTTGAGATTCGTAAGAGCGATTCGCTCTTCATCTATTTCAACGAGAGCCACCATCAATCGATGGCTGAACAGAATGTCTACCAACGGACCACACTTGAGCAAGATGAAGACACCATCGACGAGGTAGCGGAGTTTCGTGCCAGAACAGTTGACCCGAAACGCTTTGCCGAGGGCATGGGAGTCGCTGGCGCTTCCCACGCACACCCTCAGTTTCTACAACTGTCGTATGCAACCTTCTTCAAGTCTGATCAGTTCGGTACAGAGCAAATCTATCGGTCGCACGAGGTCGCGCATCAATGGTGGGGAGTGGGGGTGCGAACGGAGTCATACCGTGACGCCTGGCTCAGCGAAGGGTTCGCCGAATACAGTTCGCTTTTGTATCTTCAACGAGTCAGCGGGAACGACAAATTGCTCTATTGGCTGGATCGGTACCGCGACGATGTCGCCAATCTCAACAAATTTCTCTTCAAAACACGCCAGCAAGCCGGGCCGATTATCCTGGGGTACCGCACCTCGACTACTCAATCGCCGAACGACTATGATTTGATCATTTACGAAAAAGGCGCGTATGTCCTGCACATGTTGCGGGGGCTTATGCTCGACCTGAATACCTACAGCGACTCGGCCTTTTACGCCATGCTCCGCGATTACTTTGAGATTTTCAACGGCCGCTTTGCTAATACGCGCGATTTCAAGGCGGTGGTCGAAACACACGTCGGCGCCGATATGACCTGGTTTTTCGATCAATGGGTTTACGGCAACGCCATTCCTGAATATGCGTTTTCTTACAAAGTGACGCCTGACTCGGTCGGTCGGTATGTCGCGCGTTGCACAGTCGATCAGACCGGCGTTCCGCCGGAGTTCAAAATGCCGGTGCCTATCGAAATCAAGTTCAGGGCCGGTGGTTCGGCCTGGATACGGCAGTGGATCGACAAACCGCATTGCGAGTTTGATATTCCTATCGAAGGGGAACCGTCAGAACTGGTCTTCAACCCGATGCATTTTGTGCTGTGTGAGGTGAAGTAGTGACTTTGAAAGATCGTGAGCCACAATTTCCCATCACTCTTTTTGAAGGATCGAAGTCTACTTGTATGTTCGATTCCAAGGAAGATTTCGAAGCAGACGCAAGCGACGGTCAATTACTATACTGGATTGAATATGAGGGTTGGGACTCTGATGGGTACTTGATTAAAGTGCTAAGTCTGGATCCTCCGACAGTAGTCCGAAGTAGCGCTGTTCCCGAGTTGGTCAGTATTCGAAAGAGAATTGTGAATTGGGCAAATGTCCGACTTGGCGAATCCCCGTTCGTTGACGAAGCCGAAGATGAATCGTTAGAGAGTCTGCTTAATAGGGCGAGAAGATACAGGTTCCAAAATGGATTTTGGCACCGTATGGTACGAGCAATTTGGCGGTCTCTCGGAAACTAACGATTACTCCCT
>JBGAWZ010000427.1:0-2556 GCA_044227335.1 Candidatus Zixiibacteriota bacterium
CGGATCGTCCCAGACCTCAAGCACCGCCACCACTTTTTCTCCGTCTTTAGCGGCGAGCGCGTTTTCAGGCGCGATGTATATATCACGGTGAATCTTTGGATTGTCCGGCACCACAAACTGCCACGTACGGCTGACTCGAAATAGTCCGACGATATTTCGCGGGACGCGCTTGGCAACCCGAATCACTGTCCCCATCTGGCGGCCGTCGCGCTGACCGGTCAGCCGCACGATAACTTCGTCGCCGTCAAGAGCCGTGAACAGATCATGCGACGGCACCACAATGTCGTCGTGTCCTGTCCAGATCACAAAGCCGGTTCCCGTTCGCGCGATTGAAATCTTCCCGACTACCAGATTAAGTTTTTCCGCTACACCGATTCGGTTGCGCTTGAGCAGAACCAGTTCGCCCGCCGCGATCATTTCTTTGACCGATTTTCGCAGGGCCGGGTAATCGTCGGCCGATACTCCCATCGCCTTGGCCAATTCTTTGATCTTAAGCGGACGGTCTGAATTTGCCTTTATGTACTGAAGGACTTCGTCGTTGTTGAGTGCCATATCACACAATACCCACACTGTCGTTAATCGTCAACAAGAGTCCGAACATATTATGCCAAAATGGCAGAAGTGGAATCGCCAGGCGGACCCGCTAAATTACCCGAACGCCCTGCTTAATCGATTATTCAACAATCAGTTAATACAACCCGACAACCGCCATTCGGTCCCGTCTTGAATCTGCCCATCATGCCGCCAAATCTTTTCGAGATTGGAAGATGATGGCCTAATACAAATCTAACGAAAACATGCGACAGTTGGCGGGTAGAACTGTCCGGATCGTACCAGTTCTGCGGCGTCGATTGCCAGCGAATGATATGATCGATTGATTTGAGTTCATCGTAACCGCGAAAAGGAACGAAGCAAAGCATGAGAGTTCTCCGAATCGTAGTCGCGTGCGTCGCATTAACCGCGCTAAGTGGCGCCTGTAAGACTGGCGACAATGAAAAAACTGACTCTTCCCCGAAAACCAGCGCCCCGCCCGTCACCCCATCGGCGTCGGCGCCACAAAAAGCGACCGGCCTGTTGGACGGTGTGTATTTCGAGGGCATGGTCGGCGCCGAGGGGAATCCCGACGGCGGCAATGACATTGCCAACTTCTACGATGGGATGCTTACTTCCCGGTACTTCCGCGGCCAGGGGTTTCGGCCGGCGGTCTATTCGTCGAATATAACTGATACCTTGACCACCTTCCACGCTGAATGGACCGACACGCTCCTTGGTAGTTTCAATTGGAACGGACAGATTGCCGGCGATACTTTGATTTCGACCGCCCTCTATGTGCCGCTTTCGGGCGATTCGATCAAGTACTGGTGGGAGGGTTCGCGATCATCAGAAGACTCCATCCGCGCCAAACATCTGGCGGCCCGAGGTCGCCAACTGCCCCGAAGCGGAGCGGCTGACAGCGCTAAGACGCGCTGAGCCATATCCGGTTGGAGTGACTTGGGCTTGACCGGTCCGATGAGTAGTCGTTTATTGACTCCTTCAGTCCACAATAAAGCACTCGTGAACGGAGGATTCTATGATCGTCGTACGCAATACCTTTCAATTGAAATTCGGCAAGTCGCGCGAAGCCATCGCGCACTGGCGCAAAGGCTGGCCCATCCTGCAGAAGACTACAAAGTCGAAAGTGCGCCTCTTGACGGACGTGACGGGGCAATTCTACACACTCGTGCTGGAACTTGAATTCAAGTCACTGGCTGAGTACGAAAAGGGCCACGCCTCCAACGCAGAAGTAGCCGCCTGGCAGGCTTGGTACAAGAAATTCACGCCGCTGGTCGAAAGCGGTAATCGCGAGATTTTCAAAGTCATCGATTAATCGACCAAGTCCCCGGTTCGAATGCTCGTGCGTGGCGGACATTCTTGTCCGCCGCGAACTGCGCCGACGCACCGACAGTAGGTCGGGTTGAAGAAATCTGTTCACGGATTTCTTCCTACCCGACATTTCATGAATTCACGTCACCAATAGCGTGGCCACTATGTTCGTAATCATTGGCGAAATAGTTGACTCTTCCGATTGAAGGATCGGCGAGCCGTTGTGACTCTTGGATGTCGGGTAACTTGTTCCTCTCGCTACGCGTTCGGAACTGCGCAACCCGACCTACTGTACTCGGTGTAGGTCAAGCCGCTGGCGGCTTGACTTTACTGACCAAGTCAAGCGCCGGGGCGCCTGACCTACAAACCAGAATATAGAGTTCTCGATTATTCGACAAAAAAAGCGAGTCCTGTCAGTGACGGACTCGCTTTGCGCAGGAAGAGTGGGGTGTTCAGAGGGGAGATTACCCTTCCTCGCCATCCGGGATAGGGGCGTCAAACCCGCCTTCGTCGTCATCGTCGAACATCTCGCCCCGCATGCAGCCCAGACCGTGCGGGCGCATCTCATTTAGCATATCCTTTTGCTTGTCGGTCAAAATGCTCCGCATTTCGGTGTGATGGCGGTAGCGCATTTTGGCGTTTTCGGCTTTCAGCTTTGCGATCATATCAATCTGAGCCTCAACCGCGCTAACC
>JBGAWZ010000428.1:0-2554 GCA_044227335.1 Candidatus Zixiibacteriota bacterium
TATCAGAAAACAAGTGGCAGGCAGTCGGTATCGCCTTCTTCCCTGCTATGACAATTCGGTACGGATTGCGGCCTTTACTGTGACGGACAGTCAACTTTGGATTATCACGACGGACCGTTTCTGCCCCCACGACCACCGCATCCACGTCGGAGCGCATTGCGTGGACTAACTTACGACTTTCGCCCGACGAAATCCATTTTGAGTCGCCGGTTGACGTCGCTATTCGACCGTCCAATGATTGAGCGAGCTTTAAGATGACAAACGGCCGATGTTGCCGTTGTGAGAAGAGATAATATTCGTTCAGCTGTTCGGCCTCACGAGCCAGGATGCCCTGAGCCACTTCGATGCCGGCCTTGCGAAGAATTGCCGCTCCCTTACCCGAAACGCGCTTATCCGGATCATGCAGAGCGAATACGACCCGGCGAATACCGGCAGTAATTATTGCATCCGTACACGGACCGGTTTTTCCGGTGTGACAGCAGGGCTCTAGATTGATGTAGAGAGTTGCTCCGATCGACTTCTTTCCGGCCTTTTTCAGCGCAACAATCTCGGCATGATCTGTTCCGGCTTTTTTGTGGTACCCCTCGCCGACAATTTTTCCCGCGGACACAACCAGTGCTCCCACCACTGGATTGGGCGAGGTTTGTCCTTTTCCTTTGGCCGCCAGTTCGAGAGCGCGGAGCATGAATTTCGAATCGTTTCTTACTGCCACAAAAAAACCCCAAACTTTGTTCGGGGGTGTACAGCGCAGTACCGATTGCCAAAACGGCAACCGGCAACTCTGTCTTCTACCATCCGGACTGTACCGTCGGCGCCTGAACTTCCCAGGCTCAACCGGCTTTTTCTGCCGGGTCGCGGGCTATACCGCCGATCGAGGAATTTCACCTCACCCCGAAGACGTTTGTTGATCCAATATAAGAAACAACCGGACGTTCGCAACAGGTCCTGCCGTTTTGACCACTTCCGCGCAATCAATTAAACCTCCCCAAATTGTGTTGCATTCAGCCCATACTTTCCGGGCCGGCGGCTCGACCGCCCCCTGCCGGCGAGCGCGGCAACACGTTGATTCACAATATGTTACATAGCGCAAACCATGCGGCACCGATGTTGCGGGTATCTCATGCGGAAAACAATCGAACCTCGGGCTAGTCCCCCGGGTAGGGAGGTAGCACTGCATATGTCAAAGAAACTCATACAAGCTGGATTTGGGCTGGCGCTCACAGTCGTTGCGCTTGCCTGGGTCGGGTGTTCAAACACTGACCGACTCGTTTCGGGGCCGGGATCGGCGCAGTCAAGTCAGATCGCCAATTACTTTCCGCTGGATGAAGGTACCACTGCAATCTTTTCAGTGACAAACTCGGGCATCACAGAACAGAAGTCGTTTACAGTGTCGGGTGATGTCCAGATCGGCAATGCGCACGCTGTGCGCTGGGTTATCAGCGCCAACGGATCGCCTGATACCAGCTACTTTGTAGCAACCGACTCGGCGTTGTATTTCCTCGAAACCGCAAACGCCGAAGCGGAGAAGATTCTCTCACTTCCATTTGAAATCGGCAACAGTTGGCCGAGGTATTACAATTACGATGTGACGGGTTATTCCAATGGAAATCTTGGCACCGGAACCGACATCGGAACCGGCGGAATAAATCCGTTCGGGTACAAAGATACGTCGGCGACCAATGGCGGCTATGGCGCCAAGAATTATCCCAGTGAGGGCGGCAATACATTTTCTGTTGTCGGTACCGAGACCATTTCGCTTGGTGCACTCGGCACATTTGCCGGCACGCTCAAGATCAAGAATGTCGGTTATGGCGGCTCGACCAATTTCTATTGGTATGCGCCGGGAGTCGGATTGGTGAAGTATCAGCTTGAGACCAACGCCGACGGCTCTGCCGTTCCCCAGACCGAAGGTGTGCTGGTTGCAATCAATTGAGAAGAGACATTCAGAGATCATTGAAAAAGGCCGGCAGGAATGCCGGCCTCTTCTTTTATCATCGGCAACTCAGGAATTAGCAACCGGCCAGACGCGGCGCGATGACCCGTCCGTAATTCTTGAAATGAAGTTTGGCAACCTGTCGCAATTTATCCAGACCGTGTTCCGCGACAAATCTTCTTCCCGCCGAGTCAACCTGTGGCGCGGCCCCTTTCGGTAGCTCCAGCCCGAACTTTTCGGACAATCGGGACATGTTTCGAATGAACTCGGCACGCGCCAAGATCGATGCCGCGGCCACTTGGACAATCGACTCTCCGCCGGTGAACTGATCCAGGCGAATGTCAACACCACGACGAGCCAGCTCACCTTCGATCAATTCAGTTTTGCCGAATTTGTCGGAAATGGCCAGATCGGCAGGTGATTTGGAGAGGAGCGCGGTGATTGCCTCGGCGTGACCGATAGCCAGAAACTTGTTCAAATTCTTGATCTTTTCGTACCGGTCGTTGTACTCGACAGGATCGATCACAATCACGACATGCGGAAATTCGCGGCGAAGTTCAACATCGATAGCCAGCACACGGCTGTCGGCAACCGTCTTGGAGTCTTTCGCGCCCATCGTGC
>JBGAWZ010000429.1:0-2550 GCA_044227335.1 Candidatus Zixiibacteriota bacterium
GACATGCATGATCCCGGTTCGGCCGCGCAAACGGACTTCAAACAAACGCAGTCGATCCTGATCGAGTGGACGAATCGGGCTTTGCAGTCCGGCCCAATGGGTGCCGGGGAAAGTCGGTCGCGATTTTCCAAGCCCAATGGTATTCGGACGGTAGACCATCCGGAAATACTGGATTAGTCCTTCTCCCTGCTTACGGTCTCCCTTGTATACCGAGTCCCAGGGAATCGACGGCGGGGAAAACCAGAGTAGTCGTCCACGCCGCTGATCGACACTATCGCCCGCAGTTTTCATTTGTTCAGGAACCGAGGAGAGCCGCCAGTTGGTTCGACTGGTACCGATCGACACTTGCTCGACTGTCCCTTCAAAGTCGTCGACATAGGCAATGCCGTTCACATTGGGATTGGGGCGCGATTGGGCAATTTCGCCCGAGATCGAGATTGAAGACGGCGCGTCGGTAGTTACCAACGGCAAGGCGTTTACGGCTTTGGTGAGGAACTTCGGATTCAAGGTCAGACTGAAATCGGCCCCGGCCACCGTTCCGCGCGAGGTCTCCTGACCCACCCGAGGTTTGCGATTTTCCGCTTTATCGGATTTGTACAGGAAAGTGGTGCCAATGCGGAGATCCTTGCTGACCTCGTATTCGGCGCGCATACCGAATAGAGTCTTTTTTTGCAATGCGAGGAAGGGAGCATATTCGAAGTCAATTGAAAGCTGGGCATTCGGATCGAGCGCTTCTTCTTTCAGGAGGGTGACTTGGCCGATTTCGTACGAAATGGTGTAGTCGACATCTCGTACCAACTGGTGGCCGTTGAGAACGATTCGTTCTGATCCTTGAATGATATTGACCCGGTTAAGGCGGATGATCGAGCTTCGCGTTTTCGACGAAAATTGAAAGTAGTACTTGGAGCTCTTGAATCGGTTTTGATCGCGCGTGTCATAAATGTCGGGTACGCGCTCGGCCAACTCGGGAGTGGGGCCGGTATTTATGCCGAAGATTCGCGATGTGTCAAACGGTCGGCGGCTGGGCAGAAGGAGAAGTCCCCATTCTGGCTTAAATATCGCGGGGTCGTCGTCTACTTTGCCATCAGGCGTTCGCGCGGTCCCCTTTTTCAGATCGAGACCGAGGATCGTCAGGTAGCTAAACTGGTGGTCGGCGGCGTCGGTCTGATAGGTAACGTTGTCGCCACTCTCTTCTGTGCCGGGGAGTCCCTTGAAGACTTTGATATCCAAGTCCTCGATTGTCGCGTTGATCGGAATGTCGTAACAGTTCCGCCACATCATGTCCCATGAAGGATCGGTCGGGACGAACTTGTCATAAGGAGCGCGAATCTTTTTAAGAATGAACTCTTTGCTTGAAATATCGCCAACGCTGATAATGGTGTCCTTTGTTTCGCTCAGTCGTCGACGGAATTGGTAGTAAATCGACAGGGCACGATTGGTTCGCGGGGTAAGAAAAATGATGTAATGTCGCCTGTTCAACGAGTCGTCAAACACATTGAACATCTGCGTTGTTGTTCCCGCCGGCGGAGTTGGGTCGAGTTTCTTGACACGATATCGCTCCCCTTTGACTGAATCGGCCAGAACATATGGATCGGGCAGAGCCAGCGCAAAGTTGTACTGAGTCGAGTCGGGCGGCATTTCTTCGTAGATTTCGAAATTGGTTACCGAGTCACCGGGTTCCATCGCCCAGGTGTCAGTACGAGACGTGATATCATAAACTCGCCCCTCGGCGTATTGGGCGTCGCGAACTACTTTTGCCCCCTGCTGGGTGGCGGCCGAAACGCTGGCATGCTCCGATGTTCCCTTTTCCTGAGAGGCGATGGCGGTTAGCTTCAGACTCCCCACTACCGCTTCCATCTTGATTCCGAACAACCCTTGAATGGACCGGGAATACCCTATGAAGCGAGTGTTGGGCAGTGAAAGAGTTGTGTTGCCAGCCTCGACTGTGCGCAGGATGTCATCTTCGTCGCCTTTGTACCTGATCTGAATTCGGTTGGCGAGCGGGATATCTGTCTGATTGTCCTGCGACACGCGCACGCTGATCTTGGAGCCAACCGTTCCTGATATTTCGAACCGGCTGATCTGATCCATGTTGAGCGCCGGGAATCTGCTCTGCTTTATCTGGTCGGTGTTTGAGCCGTCGCGCCACTGCGACCTTCCTGAAAACGAAATCTGTTCCGAGCCGGAAACAGTCAGGTTACCGCCGCCTTCACCGACGAACCGCTCGACTCGGCTGGGAAGCGGAACGGTGATCCCGATCTTCCCCGACCCCTTTCTTGTCTTGGCCTTCTGGAGGTATTCTCGAAGAGAGGCGTCGCGTTGTGTTCTTTCCTGGCGAACCGCCCGGAACTTGTAGTACTCCCAGGCGTCGACTGAGATCGGGACCATCGGCACTTTCTGATTTAACAGAAGGCCAAATCGCATCGAGTTGTCGGCAAAGCTTGACTCGTCAAGCGATGGTTGCCGATTGAGCGATGAACTGAGTATCGGAATGGTCTTGGGATATAAGGCGGCGGAAAAGCGGCTGACAGAACCTTCGTAGGGGGCGAC
>JBGAWZ010000430.1:0-2535 GCA_044227335.1 Candidatus Zixiibacteriota bacterium
AGGCAGTTTCATAGATCCCAGCCGAGTGAACGCCCAGACGGTCTTCGTTGCCAAAGCCGGCGTTGATTGATTTGACAAATTCACCCGCGACAGTGTAGACATCGATGAGCAAAAGCGGGCTGGTCGAGACATTCATATTGGATGTGTCGTTGGCGACCTGGAAACGAAAAGTCAGCGGACTGCCGTTCATCTTGGTGATCACTGCGGGATTTGGATATGGAGTTAGAACGGCTGAGGGGCGGAGTGCAAACCCGCCACTATCAGAAATAGCGTAGCCGACGTTTGGAGCAGTGAGATTCAAGAATGAAGCAGGGGCGACAGTGGTCGGCGTGATGGTCATGGCGATATTCTTGAAGCGATTAGGATGAAAGGCGTCGACTTCCAAGAATAGAATCGAGTCAGCGGCAATCGGTCCGACTGGCACCACCAGTTTGTCGATGAAGAACGAATCGGCAGGTGTCAGAAATTGATAAATCACTGAAATTGACCACTCCACGAAGCCCGGGTGTTGAAGCCCGACGTAGATTGGCAAGACACTATCGCAGGCAAGGAAACAGCCGGTTCGATTTTGCATATCGGACATGAGGAGATAGGCTGTGCCGTTGTATTGGGGACGGAAGTCTCCCACTCCGCTAAACTCAAGGAGAGGGTAGTCCCGCACCGTTAACATCTTATCCAGCGGAATCACGGGATAGTCGGCCGCTTCGGAATATCCTACACCTGTTGGTGCAAGCCCGGCATACTGCCCAGTGAAATAATTCCAAACCGAGTAGTCGTTCATTGTAGTGGCGAGCGAGGCCTGATTGTTGTACGAATTCACGATCTGTTCACACGCCTGCAAGAACTGTGAACCAGTGCCTAACGCGGCACATCGCTCCCAGATATTTCGAATGATACTATCGGCGGCGTAATGTTCGGACAAGTACAAAGCTAACAACACGGAGCCGTATGGATGTAGCGAACTGGCGCCGGATGATCCGAATTGCTGTAAGGACGCGGTCGGGGACTCAAGCACCGACGGCAGGTAGTCGTAGTAGTCATTTATTTGGTCATAACATTCTTCTTCCATCCATACTGCCGACATCTCCATCCAATATTGCCGGCGGGTACTGCTGGGGTAGCCGTCGTACTCGGTGACATCCATGCCAAACTGAACGGCGTGAAAATATTCATGAGCAGTTGTCACCCGGACTGCGTCGAGCGGGCGGGTCACATATTTCTCGATGCTCTGATAGTCGTTGTCCAGAATCAGATATGAAGTAGCGGTTTGCGCGGTAGTCTGGGCGTCAATGTAAGTCAGACCATAGAATTGGGCGCTCAGGTTTTGCAGATAGATATCGTACCTGTCATCGATGCCGGTCGGATAGAATCCGTCGACGGGCGGTTGAGGATACCCAAGCGAATCGATGATGTGTGTGTAGACCGAGTCGGCGATGCGGGCCACCATGACGACATAATCCGGCACGGTGTCTTCGAGTGTTCGTACCGTCGGCTGGTAGACAGCGTTTTCGCCAGTATCGGCGTAATGGATCAGAAATCGGCCGGCTGGTGATCCATACGATAAAGGCAACAACGCGATATCCGGCCGCCCGGCCGCTTGTATCCCAAGTGCAGTCATCAGCGAGGGATCAATACGCTCACGGTTCTGCCAGAATTCGTTTACAATCGATGTCCCACACTTATCAGGGGGCAATTGCTTTTGTTCGTCGGTGAGCGGTGGTGCGGGGATTTGGCCCGTGGCAATCCCGTAGCTGGTCAGAAGGCGTTTCTGGTCATCGAGCGACATGGAATCGGCCAATGCCGTAACCGCCACAAGCGAAAATATCGTTACGATCGCGAGTATCTTTTTCACGACACACTCCGGTAAAGCTGGACCCGTTTTTTCATCTGATCTATGTATTCAGAGGGGATATTGATCGAACCAAGGGGCGCCTCGCGCAGGCCGCGGCCGTGGAAATCGGTGCCGCCCGACAATACCAAGTTGTACTCTTTGGCGGCGAGTTCGGCTTTGCGAGTGTCTTCGGGTTTGTGCGAATAGTGCAGGGCCTCTATGCCGTCCAGCCCCGTTGCGACTAATTGCGGCAGATGGCGGAACATATCTCCGAGCGCCGGATGGGCCAGGACCGCAATTCCGCCGGCGCGATGCACCAGATCGAAGGCCTCTTTCGGCGCGAGCATGAATTTGGGGACATAGGCCGGCCCGCCATTGCCGATATACTTGTAAAAGGCCTCTTCGTATTGTCTGGTCAGACCGAGCGAATGCAGAGCTTGGGCGATATGGGGGCGGCCGATTACCCCGTCAACAGCGGTTTGCTTCACATCGGCAAAGGTAATACCCAGACCCAACTTTTGCAACCGGGCAACGATCTCTTCCCCGCGCTCGATGCGTTTGCGCTGATAGAAATCGAGCGCGTCGTTGAACTCGCGGTTTTCGGGGTCAAAGAAATAGGCGAGAATATGAATATCGTCATTTTCGAGCCGCACCGATAATTCGGTACCGGAAATAAGCTCGGCGTCGCCGGGAACACGAAGAGC
>JBGAWZ010000431.1:0-2532 GCA_044227335.1 Candidatus Zixiibacteriota bacterium
ATATTCAAGCGCCTCTTGTTGTTTGGCCCGCGAACTTTGGGCGGAGAGGTCGTGGGCAAGGCTCAATTGATACTGCTCTGAGCTGGAGTCTTTGACCAGCAGTTGTCGGAAAACGGCTTCAGCTGAGTCGTACTCTTTCGCGAAACTTAAATAGGTTCCCCGATTAGCAATGAGCAGATCAGTGGCGCCGAACTTTGCAATAGCCGTATCGATGTACGCCAGTGATGCCTGGGCCGAATCGACCAAGTATGCGGTGTTGGCGGCGAGCACCCACATGTCGGCGTCGTCGGGGTCTTCCAGTAGCGCCAGTTTAGCGGCGGCATAAGTGTTGCCGGGATGATCGGATCGCCGCCAAAGGTCGGCCATAATCTTCCAGGGGTGTTTTGGCGCGGCATTGAGATCCATTAGTCCTTTCAATGCCGATCGGGCCACCGGCCAGTCGTTGAGCGCCATAGCGACATCGTAGAGATTCTGTTTAATCTCACGATCTTGCGGGTAGAGCAGATCGACACGTCTGAGGGCTGAGATGGCCGAGTCATACATCTGATCTTTCCGGTAGGCCATGCCCATGAGGTAGAGCATTTCCCGATCGGACGGATTGGCGTTGAGCGCTTTGCCGAAAGCGTCGCGCGCCTGTGCGTATTTTTCCTGCGCGAACAACTTCTTTCCTTGCTCGCGATATTCCTCGGGAGTGGATTTGCCACACCCGCTCAGGGCTACGCCCGCGAACGCGGCAATGCCTATCACAGTCGCCAGTTTCATCGGACCGAATATAGCGTCTACTCTGCCCAATTACAACCGACTTGCGCCGTTTGACATGACCCGGCAAAGTGATAGATTACCGCATGACCGACCCATCAAAGTTCTCTCCCGCCACCAAATTGATCGCTCTGGCTCGCTTTGGCGGAGTGACACCTCGACTTTTCGATTTGCTGATGCGCTCACTGGGATCACTGGATGCGGTGTTATCAGCCGACAAAGGAGCGATAACAAAGATCGACGGTATTCCGACCCAGGTCGCCGGAAAGATAGCCAAATCCGCCGAGCATCTTGGCGAGGCCGAGGATCTGGTGAAATCACTGGTCCAACGGGATATCGGTGTGGCGACCCGCTTCGATGAATCGTATCCGCCGAGATTGCTTGAGCTAAATGATCCACCCCTGTTTTTGTTGTCTCGTGGACGGGTGACGGACTCCTCGAGAAAGACGGTTGCGATTATCGGCGCCGACAATGCGACCAACGAAGGCATTGAAGTAACAACCAAATTGACCCGTCGATTTGCTCAAGACGGTGTGCAGATTGTCAGTTCACTTGGTGGTGGGATCGGCGCGGCGGCTCATCTGGCGGCACGGACAGCAAGCGCTGATTCGTTTGCGGTGATTGAATCGGGCTTTGACAGCATTGTCGGAACCGATGAAATGGCGCTCGCCATAGATATCGCCGCCCACGGTGGGGTGATATCTGAACACTTTCCCGAATCTCAACCGACAACCGATAGTGTCAGTCAGAGCAACCGGTTACTGGTCGGCCTGTGCGATGGTGTAGTGTTTACCGAATTGTATGTTGATTCCAAGCGGGCGCTCGATGCGCTCGAATTTTGTGATCAGTGCGGCAAGCTGGCCTTTTTCTTTGTCGACCCGGTTCATGGTGCGCTCGCCGATGAACAGTCGCTGGCCTTGGCGGTTGATTGCGGCGCCATTCCAATGCGCGGATACGATTCAGTGGCAGATATGGTCAAGGCGCTGGTCTAAGCAAATGGACGACGAATACCTGACGATAGCGCGGCCGTCGAGGGCGGAAATCAAAGTGCAGGGATCGCGGTTCATCGGTGAGGTTTTGCCGGCGCTGACAATAACTCAAGCGCAGATTGCGCTTGAATCAATTCGCAAGCGAGAGTACGCGGCGACACATCACTGTTTTGCTTATCGTGTTGGTCATGAAGGCACGCCGCAATTCAAGTACTCCGACGACGGCGAGCCAAACGGCACCGCCGGACGGCCGATCTACGACGCACTTGAGGGCGCGGGTCTGACTGATACACTCGTTGTGGTCACGAGATACTTTGGTGGAACGAAACTTGGAACGGGCGGGCTCGCCCACGCCTACGCCGACACCGCGGCACAGGCCTTAAGATCAGCCGGACAAGTGCAACTATATCTCACTTTGCGCGCCCGATGCACGGTTGAATTCTCACTCTATGACAGACTATCGCGACTTCTGACAAAGCTTGGAGCTACGGTCGTGGAATCGCAGTTTACCGCCGAAGTTGCGCTGGTGGTTGAAATTCGCAGAAGTCGATTTGATGAATTTGCGGCGCAATTTGTTGAATTGACCGCCGGCAAGGGGCGGTTTGAGTCAATCTAGTTAAGAACCGAATCCACTGATGGGAAAGAACTCCAAACAGCGGCAGGGCAAACTTGATGTTCTTGGCCTGGGGATCATGCCATTGGACATTCTGTTTACTATTGATCGATTTCCCAAGCCCGGAGGGAAACTCGACGCCTCGCACATTATCTTTCAGGGAGGCGGACC
>JBGAWZ010000432.1:0-2531 GCA_044227335.1 Candidatus Zixiibacteriota bacterium
CGTTTCAGACAATTCGGCAGATAGACCCTCTGTTTTTTTTCCATTTGGGGGATTTCGATTACGACAATATCGCCGTCAATGATCGCAGTGTGTACCGTGCGACCTTTGAATCAGTGCTGGCGTCGCCGGCGCAATCGCAATTGTATCGGAACGTGGCGATCGCTTACATGTGGGACGACCACGACTACGGGCCAAACAACTCCGATTCGACATCACCCAGTCGATTGGCGGCGCGGCTAACATATCAAGAGTATGTGCCGCACTATCCGCTGGAAGCCGGCTCCGGGGATGTTGCCATTTATCAGCGCTTCGATGTCGGCCGGGTGAGATTTCTGGTCTGCGATTCGCGCTCGGCTCGCTCGCCGTGGACTGCTACCGATAACGCACAAAAGACAATGCTGGGACAAACACAGAAGTCGTGGTTTAAGGATCAGCTTCTGCGCGCTCGCGACAGTGTCGCGCTGATTGTCTGGGTAAACACATTGCCGTGGATTGGGACGACCGGCGACGACGGCTGGTATTTGTACACGAACGAGCGTCGCGAGCTGGCCGAATTCATTCGGGACAATCAGATTCACAATCTCTGCCAGATCTCCGGCGACGCCCACATGGTGGCCATTGACGACGGTAGCAATTCCGACTATGCCACCGGGGGCGGTGCGTGCTTTCCGGTGTTTCATGCCGCTCCGCTTGACCGGACGCCGTCGCCCAAAGGGGGACCGTACAGTCACGGCGCATTCCCCGGAACGAATCAATTTGGAGTGTTCACAGTGGTTGATTCGGGGACTCAGGTCCCTGTAAAAGTTATCTGGAGCGGACGACTGGCTAATAATCAGGAACTGGTGCATTACGAATTCACGCCCGGTTATTGCCACGCCTGCTGTAGCTCAGTCACCGGAAATGTTGACTGCGACTTTGACGGGGGAGTAGATATTTCCGACCTGACGGCTCTCATCGACTACTTGTATGTCAGCCGTGCACCGTTGTGCTGTAGTCATTCGGCCGATGTCGACGGGGACCGCCGTATTGACATCAGTGATCTTACTCGACTGATCGACCGATTGTACATATCTTTCGCGGGATTGGAGCCTTGCTCGTTGTAGGGGCAAGGAATGCCGATAAGCAAGGAAGCCGCGTGACTACTGCGACAACTTCTAATAAATCCGACATAGCCACAAATAGTCGCGGAACCCTTGACCGAGTTCGCCGGCTCATTGATACCCATCCGCTCGCTACGGTCATCATCGCCGCCTCGATCTTTCGACTGATTGCAGTCATTTGGTCAAAGGGGTTTGTCCACTCCGACGATCATTACGATACTGTGGCGGTCGCTTACGATTGGATCAAGACCGGTTTATTTGGCCCCGACGGCTGGGTTCACTGGCAGGAACAGCCGAGAATTGCGTCAACCAGATTTCCTCTGTATCCGTTCTCGCTTTTCTGGATTATGAAAGGGTTTACCTGGTTTGGGTTTCAAAGTCTTGATACGATGATGTATGGTGTGCGCGCTGTTCACGCCGCGCTGTCGATGATACCTGTTGTCGTTACCTATTCAATCGTCCGGCGGTTCACCGGGAATATTCGCTGGGCGATGTTCGGCGGGCTTTTTGCGGCGCTACATTTTCTCGCACCCTTCTTGGGAGTGCACTGCCTGATCGAAACGGTGGGCGGTGAAATCTGGATGGCCGCGATCTACGGATTCTACCGGTACCGGGAGACGAGACTGGCGCGCTGGCTTTGGTTTGCGGGTATCATGACCGGTCTGGCCTGGATGATTCGTTTTCAAATCGCCTTTGCCGTGTTGCCTATTCCTTTCATCCTTTGGTATCAAGACAAATCAATTCGAGGAGCAGTGCAGTATTCGCTCTCGGTTGGTTCGATGATCCTCTTTTCCTGGGTGACCGATTGGATACTGAAGGGGGAATTCGCCGGCACAACAATTACATATCTGAAAGCCAGCGGTGATCTCGATGCTCTTTATGGCACAATCCCTGCATTATATCCGGCGATTCTGCTGGCGGCTTTTGTCCCACCGCTTTCGCTCCTTCTGTTTTGGCAGGCGACCAAGTGGTCATTTGTGAAGAATCATTTGATTCTGGTGGCCAGCTTTTGGTCGTTCTTAGTGTGTCACTGGTTACTTGCCAATCAGCAGGAACGGTTCATTTTTCCGATGATCCCCGTGTGTATCCTCATGTTTGTACTTGCACTCTGGCACCGACAGCAGACCAAGGGATTTGTTGTAGGAAACTCGGCCTGGCTTCGCGGTTTGGTGGGAGTATCGCTTGCAATCAACGCCGCACTCCTGGTCTTTCTGTCGTTCGGATATGGACACAAAGGACTGATTGAGCCGGTGGTAGATATAGACGCGGCCTCTCCTAACAGCCGCGTGATGTACCTGCAACCGGACATGCGACCATGGATTGCCAAAGAGTATGCAGCGAGTGAACTTCGGGCCGAATATGTCAAAAACTGGCATGAGTTCGCAGGTTCGCGACTGCTCGGCGGCAATGGGTTCGCTTTTGATTACTTTG
>JBGAWZ010000433.1:0-2527 GCA_044227335.1 Candidatus Zixiibacteriota bacterium
CGACACCAAGGACTTTGAAGTGCACCGCAAAGCGGCGCAGGATGGCATTGCATTAGCCCGAGAAAAAGTATCGTCGGGGCAGTATCAGTTGGTTATTCTCGACGAACTCAATGTCGCCGCCGACCTGGGGCTGGTTACGAGGGAAGAAATCGAGTCAATTGTAAATATCCGCCCACCTCTTCAGAATCTGGTAATTACCGGCCGAGGAGCGGCCGACTGGTTGGTCAGCCGGGCGGATTTGGTGACTGAAATGAAAGAAATCAAACACCCGTACCAGAAAGGTATTTTGGCGCAGAAGGGGATCGACTGGTAGCGGCGGGATCAAATGTGCCACTCGGGCGTTTGAGGGTGTCTGGAAGGAACACTTAGCATGGACAACGAAAAAAGATATGACATCATTATTGTCGGTGGCGGGCCGGGAGGCCTTTGCGCCGGAATGTACGCCGCGCGCGCCAATCGAAAAGTGATCTGCCTTGAGAAGTTCACCCCCGGTGGTCAGATTGCAGTTACCGGCGAAGTAGAAGATTACCCCGGCTTTGAGCATATTTCCGGCGCAGAACTTGGCTCACGCTTTGAGTCGCACGCCCGCAAATTTGGCTTGGAAATCGCTCTTGAAGAGGTTGCAGAAGTCTCTTGCGATGGTGAGGACAGAATTGTACGGTGCGAGGGTGGCAACACCTTCCGAGCCAAAGCGGTGATAATCTCAACCGGCGGCTCACCTGTCAAATTAGGAGTCCCCGGAGAGTTGGAATACGCCGGTAAAGGAGTCTCGTATTGTGCCATTTGCGACGGTGCGTTCTTCAAAGAGAAAGTAATTGCGGTGGTAGGAGGCGGCGACGCGGCAGTCGAAGAGAGTGGTTACCTTACGAAATATGGCACCAAAGTACATTTGATTCACCGACGCGACAGTCTGCGCGCCCAGAAAATTATTCAGCAACGGGCCTTCGCCAACCCAAAGATGGCTTTTGCTTTTGACACCGTGGTTGAGTCGATCAACGGCAACGGTCGACAGGTGACCGACCTGACCCTCAAAAACGTAAAAACCGGCGCCACCTCGAAACTGGAAATCGGGGCAATTTTTGTATACATCGGATTCACTCCCAATTCGAATTTGATTAGAGAAGGGCTGACGCTGGATGCCGGCGGGTATATCATTACTAACGACCGAATGGAAACAAATATTCCCGGTATTTTCGCCTGTGGCGATGTCCGTGCGCAACTTGTTCGGCAAGTGACCAATGCGGTCGGCGACGGCACCACGGCGGCAGTGGCGGCGGAAAAGTATTTAGAGTCGCTTGAAGATCGTCATGCCCGCCGTGGATAACGGTTTTTGGAGCCAATTCCCTTCGCACGGATAGCGATTGGATGTGAATATTACTCGGCTTGGCGGGTAAGAGCGAAGAAGTGACGGTAATAGCGCCCGCACACTGAAACTTTGTGCGGCGCAACTCGTTTAAGTACAGCATGGAGGAGGTATCAACAGCCATGTCGGCCGAAATTCAACAAAGCGAATCGCAGGCGACGACGCAACGCGACCCGGCGCTCGGATTTAAGGGACTGTTTGAAGTTTTCGTCAATCCGTCGGGATTTTTCACCAAACTGAAAACCGATCCCAAAATTCTCGTTCCCTATCTGGTCGGTTTGGTTCTGATGGTTGTATTTATCGCGATGACTTGGCGAGTAATGGATACAGTACAAATGGATATTGGGCGTTTGCTACACGAAAAGAATGAGCAGATTCCCTTGCCGACCCCAGGCACTTTTACAAAATCGCTTCTAGGTGGCTCGATCGCTTGGGCATTAGTCGGGCCGTTTACCGCCCTGCTCGTCTTGTTTTGGGGAAATTTTGTCATGGCCGGCAAGGCGCGGTTCGGCCAAATCTTGTCAGTTATGCTTTACGCAGAGATTATCGCGTTGGTGGGCAAGTTGCTTCTGGCGCCCCTCATGATCTCGACTGGATCCCCGTATGTGTCATATTCTCTGGCGGCGCTCTTCCCACAAGATCCGTTCTCGCCACTGCGTGTGGTACTGGGAGAATTTGATCTGTTCCAGATATGGGAAGTCATAGTTATTGGAATTGGATTGTCGATTTTATATGGATTTTCCCGCAACAAAGGACTGCTCTTGTCGGTCTTATCCATGGGATTCGTATTGGCCCTGAAGATAGGATTGCAAATGTTGGCGCTTTCGTTCGTGGGATAATAGTAAGGAGATGGAATGCGATCATTCAGATTATTTATCGGCGTCATCGGACTGACATTTTTAGCCGGCGTGGCCGCGCAGGCCGCCGAACTCACGCTTGACGACTGCATCAATCTGGCGCTGAAAAACCGCGAATCAATTATCAGGGCGCGTGGCGCCGAAGAACTTGCCAAAATGGGGAAGTGGGCGGCGCTGGGCGCTTTTCTGCCGACTGTGCAGGCGTCGTACGATTATGATCACCAGGACATAGACGGAACCACCAGCTCCTCTCGTGGTGGCCAAATTGGCGCTGAAATCAGAGTCAGCAATGTGGTACGTAGCGTGC
>JBGAWZ010000434.1:0-2520 GCA_044227335.1 Candidatus Zixiibacteriota bacterium
ACAATCGGATACTCGCACGTCTTGCAAAATCCATATGCCTCGGCCATGTTTGAAAAGACCTTAAACGGCGCAGTGGGGATATGGTATTTCTGCATGAACATTTTCGAGAAGACCTTGCTGGTCTCGACCTGTGCGGCTTTGCGCTCGGGGCCGAAAATCGGCAGACGGCGCTTCTGGAAGTCGTCGACAATGCCGTAAGCCAGCGGTTGTTCCGGGCCGACAATGGTCAGGCCGATCCGGTTGCGCTGGGCAAAGTCGACCAGGCCGCGGACGTTTTCTGCTTTGACATTGACACACTTGGCAATAGTCGAAATACCGGGGTTGCCGGGCGCACAAAACAGGCGGTCAAGACGACGCGATTGTTTGAGTTTCCAGACAATCGCATGCTCGCGGCCACCGGCGCCGATGACCAGGACGTTTATTCGGTTCTGTTTCTCAGCCATAGAATCCACTAACATACAGGAAAATCGGGTGAGTTCAAGTCCGTTTTATCGCTGTCTGCAATATCACTGGTCCCGGGCCCGCCGAAATAACGGCACAAACAACCGCCAAGTTGACGATTAGACAAAGTGGCCCGGCAAAGCGTCATTTTCGCTGTTGACAAGGGGTTTCGGCGGCCTGTATCTTGGCAACCTGTTTTCGGTTGCCCCGAATAGCAGGGGCCGCCGAGGAGTGAAGTGATACGCGGACGGATACGCCCGCAACAGGAGTGGGAAATGCGCAGACTGGCACTGATAATCGGAATCGCAACATTGACTGTTTGGTCTACCGGACAGGCCCAGGAAACTGACGAAAAGGATTTTCTCGAAGCCACCATTTTCGGCGGACTGGCCTCGCCGACCGGCGGACTTTCTAACTGGTCGGACACGCTGGGCGCCAAGTCCGGTTTTACGACTGGTTTTGAAATTGGATATTTCCTGACGCCATCGATTGTCCTGGGTGTGACTTTTGCATACGATCAGCTCAAAATTGACGCCACCGATGCGGCCAAGGATTTCCATCACCGCTTTTACAATCCAGCGATCTACGGCAAGTATTATCTTTTTGGCGAATCGCGCCTGGCTCCCTACTTCAAGGCCCAGGCCGGAGTGGACAACGCCAAATTTACTACCTCGGTTCGTGACCAGGATGGCGGCGACAGCAAGTACCGCGAAATGTCGTACGATCCGGCGTTTGCCATTGGCGGCGGCGCGGGGCTGTTCTACTATACATCCGACGTCAGCGGTTTTTATCTCGAAGCGGATCTCCATCACGCCTTCACGTCGGACACCAAGGGAACGTATCAGGGCAGTTCGTACAAATTCGGCGAGTCATCGACCATGTTCGATCTCCGCGGCGGTCTGGCGGTCTTTTTCGGATCGAACAAGTAGCCCTGCCTCCAGTTGATTTGAAAACCCGTCTTTTCGAGGACGGGTTTTTTTGTGGCGGATAATCGCGCAAAGTTGTACCAGTACCTGTCATGATCACCCGGAAACTCCTGCTTGTCGACGACGAAGCGCCTCAGCGTAATCTGCTCGCTGGATTTTTGGCCAAGAAAGGGTACGACATTACCCAGGCCGGATCGGGTGAAGAGGCGCTCGTGCTCTACCAGAAGTCGTTTGCGCCAGTTGCTGTAGTAGACATGAAAATGCCGGGTATGAGCGGGCTTGAATTGCTCGCCAAACTCCGTGAGATTAACCCGTTTATTCAAGTGATTGTCCTTACCGCGTTCGGTTCGGTTGAAACGGCCGTTTCGGCAATGCAACAAGGTGCTTTTGAGTATCTGACCAAACCGGTCGAAGATTTGAACGAATTGACGGTCAAACTGGACCGGGCCGCCGAAAAATTCCAACTGGTGCGCGACAATCAGGTCATGGCCGAGCGATTGGCCGAAGTATTCCCCTCGAGCGAGATCATCGGAAATTCGCCGGCGATCAAAAAAGTCAAAGAACTGATCTCGTTGGTGGCGCCGCAGGATGCGACCGTGCTCATCACCGGCCCCTCCGGCACCGGTAAAGAGTTAGTTGCGCGCGCCATTCACGCCCTGTCGGGGCGCGTAGCCAATAGATTAGTGGCGATCAATTGCACAGCCTTCCCCGAAACGCTTCTCGAAGCCGAGCTCTTCGGCTTTGAAAAAGGGGCATTTACCGGCGCCGATAAAGCCAAGCAGGGGAGATTTGAATTAGCCGACGGCGGCACGCTCTTTCTTGACGAAATCGGCGAGATGTCACTCGGCATGCAGGTCAAACTCTTGCGCGTGCTGGAAGAGCACGTCATCGAGCGGCTCGGCGGAGTCAAACCAATCCCGCTTGATATCCGCTTGGTCGCGGCGACCAATCGCGATCTGGAATCGATGGTAGCCGAAGGGAAATTCCGCGAGGATCTTTTCTATCGCCTCAATGTCATACGGGTAAACCTTCCGCCACTCAAAGATCGTCCGTCCGACGTCTTGCTACTCGCCACCAAGTTCATCGAATCAGGCGCACGCAAGGTCGGCAAACCGGTCAAAGGGCTGTCTCCCGAGACGACCTCCGCTCTCAC
>JBGAWZ010000019.1:0-11566 GCA_044227335.1 Candidatus Zixiibacteriota bacterium
CCTATGGACGATCGCACCAAGGACGCCAAGTCGCCGCGTCGCACGCTGGCAGAGAAGCTCGGTCAGGAAGTGATCGATAATGCCCGCCCGCTTATAGACGCTGAAACTTCGCCGGCGGAATTGACCAAATTCTCTTCACAGGTCGCCGATCGGATCGAGTTTGAAGCGAATGTCGCGTTTTCCGAAGCCGTTACAAAATTCTCCAAGCAGAAAATAAAAGTACCGGTCGCTGAAACCGGGGAGCGGATGTTTGAGCGGTTTGGCAAAAATTTCCGGTTTCAGCATATGCTGATGTTTTTGAGTGTTATCCTGCTCATCATCACCGGCATCCCGCTTAAGTTCCCGACCTTTGGCATTTCTAAATTCATTATCTTGAACATATTTGGCGGCCTGCAGAACTCCACTGTCGTGCATCGGGTGGCGGCGGTTGGGCTCATGATTGTCGGAGCCTGGCACTTTGGTTATATCATCATATCCAGAATAGGCCGCCGAGACTTCTTCCTGATGATTCCGCGGCCGCAGGATGGAAAAGACGCACTTCATACCATCATGTTCTTTCTGGGCAAACGAGCCTCGGGACCGAAATTCGGACGATTTTCGTTTATTGAGAAATTCGATTATTGGGCGGTGTATTGGGGCATGGTGATCATGATCGGATCGGGCCTCATTCTCTGGTTCAAAGAAACATTCTCCAAGGACTTTTTCGACATCGCCCGCGAGGCGCATTCGGACGAAGGTCTGCTGGCGACGTTGGCAATTATTGTCTGGCATTTCTACAATGTGCATTTCAACCCGGATGTTTTCCCGATGAGCTGGGTCTGGTGGCACGGCAAAATGTCTGAGAGCGAGATGAAACACCATCATCCGCTGGAATACGCCGAGATAGTCAATAAAGAGCGCGAGAAAATTAGCGGCGAACAAAGCGACTCCAAAGCGAAGGACAGCGACAAGTGATCTCCTTTTTCAAAGATCTCGGGCGGACATTTGGTCGTCACACGCGAACGCTATTGATCACTCTGGGCGCGGTCCTTGCGGTGCTGGTGATCGCAGGTCTGATCGTAAAGTGGCAGACTCATAGGGCGAGTTTCTGCCAGTCATGCCACTACATGGAACCGTACGTTCGTCACTGGCAGGCGTCGTCACACAGTGACGTGACCTGTATTAAATGCCACGACTATGGTGTTGCCGCGTTGACGCTGTCGGCGCTCAAGTATTGGTCGGGGACATTCAATTCGCGCCCGAAGGCAAATGTCCATGATGAAAATTGCCTGGCCTCAGGGTGTCACGAAGTACGCCTGTTGCAAGGCAAATCGACTTTTAAGAAGGGCATCATCTTTGACCACACGGTTCACCTTGAAAAAGCGCTCCGTGGAGAGAAGCTGAGATGCACTTCGTGCCATAATCAGATAGTGCAGTACGACCAGGAAATCACTCCCCAGCACATGGCGGTGAATGAGAAGAGTTGCTTTGTGTGCCACTTCAAGGATGCCGGCCAGGGGGAAGCGATCACCGGGTGCGATGCCTGTCACGGGATGCCGAAAGACACCGTACTGCATGGCGGGTTTGCGTTCGACCACGGGCCGTATTTGAAACTCAAGGTCGAATGCAAACAGTGCCATACATCGATTGTCAAAGGCGACGGCGCGGTGCCGGAAGCGCGTTGTTATTCCTGTCACGTCGAGCGGTCGCGCAAAGATCACACTCGCGAAGAGTTGCACCAGATTCACGTGACGACAAATGGAATCGACTGCTACAGTTGTCACTCCGATATCGAGCATGGCAATTTCGAAATGGTCAGTGCGCTGGATATCAAATGCGAGAATTGCCACCTTCGCCAACATAATCGCCCCAAGCAACTATATATGGGAATCGGCGGACGTGATTCACTGGATATGCCAAGCCCGATGTTTGCGGCGCAGGTTAGTTGCACCGGGTGTCACACGCATATTACCGCGCAGGGAGAACCGATGGCGTTGCAGGACCGCAAGGAAGCCCAGCGGGCGTCGTGTGTGACTTGCCATGGCGCCGGATTTGACCTCATGTTTGACAATTGGAAATCAGGGTCAAAGTTGGTGCTGGATGAATTTGGCGCCTACGCGAAAACGATCGGCAATGAGGTAGCGGCGCTCGGGAATAGCTCTGCGGCCATGAATGCCAGGGCGGCGTTGGACACAGCCCAGTACAATCTCGAATTTCTTCGCGAGGGGCACATCCCCCACAATATCAAATATTCGCTCTATTTGCTTAATGCCAGTGCTGACCGTGTGGAGCGTGCCTTGAAAGCGGCCAGACCGGGCGCGACTTTCCCCAGCCGCGGAAAGAGTCTTGACCTTGACAATTCGTGCCAAACATTCTGTCATACCAATCGCGCGCCCATGGAAAATGTTACTTGGGAAGGCAAGACGCTCCCGCATGCGATGCACGTAACCGACGCTGAAGTTGCCTGTGTAAGTTGTCACTCATCGACTGATCACGGGAAGACTGATATTCAGCGAGACGTTTGCAAAAACTGCCACGAGTGGTGACGCGACCGGCTGATTTCGTTTAGTATCCTTTGCCGAGCACAAATACTCTGAAAAGGGTATCAGGAAGAGTTCGCATATGTTCGACTATGTGCTCGGCGGTGAAGTATGAAGGGGCGATAAAATTCAACAGAAGCAATACGAATATCCACGACCGGTATGACTTATCGGGGGACTGAAACATTTGCTGTAGCGCAACCAGCACGACCATAAAACTCATGGTCCAAAGGCGCGAGGAATCCCAGGCGATAAACAGTTGAAGGCCGCTACAGACCACCAATATTATCGGCTCTTTCAAACGAAGCGTTTGATCAGCTCGCCACTGCGATACCACCCAAACAACCGGTAGTGCCCAAAGGAGTTTGCAAACGGTGGCGAAGCCCAGAATGCTCTGCGGGAATGAACCTCGAAAATAGAACAGGGGGTCGTTGGTGAGTGGACCGAGATAGAATTCGGTGTCGTAGGTGACCCGCATGTTGCCCGACTGCCAGTCGCGAACCCAGATGACGATCGCCGCGACCAACGCATTGGCCAAAGCGTCAAAAAGGAGCTGTCTCCGCCGATTGGGGCTACCCTCCAATCGGATATACAGGAACCACGGCAACAAGAACAGTATCGACTCGCGATTGAACATCCCCAGCAAGAACAAGAACCAAAAAGGCAGGGTGTAGCGCCGCCACCACCACATCAAGAAGATGATGAGGTAGGTGAGCGAATCACAGAATCCGCTGTAGTAAATAGTCGTCAAGGTCACCAGTGAAAATGCGACGACCGATGCGGCGATGAAGGCGTCAGCTGGTTCCTCACTCAGTTTTCGGAAACACCGGTACACAACCATAATGAACAGGGCGGCGATAATCAGATTGGTGATGATGATCAGTTCCCCCCTGAGTCCAACTGAATAGCTGATCAGCGGGGTCAAGAACCGGTATCCTACAAGATTCGTGGTATACGCGAAGAACGGATGGCGAGCCAGTTCGGCATAAAACTGGCCCAGGCCGGTGCTGGCCTGAATGCCGGGGCGGACGTAGATACAGGCGGCGAGGAATAGCGAAAGGCCAACCGCGACCGATGTCGCGGTAGGTCCGAACCGCAGTTCAAAATTCTGAAGGCGGGAGTTGACGTAGTTGTACATGGCTTAATAGGTCAGGTTGAATGAAATCTGTCTCCCACATAGCATTTATAGCAAGCGTTTTTTGGCTCGTGCTGGGGTTGTGTCGCGCGCACAGGATTGACTGTGAGCTGTAGTTGTCGTTTATTACAGGTGTCTAATCAAGTGATATGACTTTGACCCCACGAAAAACTGAACTGCTTGCCGACGCCGGTCTGTTCTATGCGGCGGTGATCTGGGGGGCAACCTTTGTAGTGGTGCAGTGGGCACTGACGGGGGTCGACGCCGTTACGATGGTGGGGTATCGGTTCCTGATCGCAGGTACAGTGCTGTTGGTCTATCTGACGATCAAACGCCGGCCACTCTTACGCGATTTGAGTAAGTCGCTCTGGCTTTCTGTAATTCTCTGGTCGCTCTATGCATCACAGACCATTGGACTAAAATACACGACCGCATCGAACTCCGGTTTTATCACCGGGTTATTTGTAGTGTTCGTCCCGATTTTTCTGGTAACTCTTTTCAAGCGACGCCCGACCGTGTGGGAGATTGTTGCCACACTCATATCTCTGGGTGGGCTTTGGATTCTCACTGGTGGACTGAG
The DNA here is from genome assembly GCA_044227335.1 of Candidatus Zixiibacteriota bacterium. Classification (GTDB taxonomy): domain Bacteria; phylum Zixibacteria; class MSB-5A5; order GN15; family FEB-12; genus JACRAV01. The sequence continues at coordinate 4,235 of JBGAWZ010000019.1, forward strand.
AGAAATCAACACCGGTGACGCCCTGACGCTCATTTCGGCGATGACCTATGCACTCCATTTGCTCTACTCCGACAAATTCATGAAGTCGGGAGCTGATCCTCTGTTGATCTCGTGCCAGCAGTTTCTGTTTGTTGGCATTTTCAGCGTGCTGTTCGGCTTGGCGACCGGGCGATCGTTTGCGGTTACGGCCCCAGCTCTTGGCTGGATTATCTTCCTGGCGCTTTTCCCCACGCTCTCAGCATTCGTCATCCAGATGTTCGCGCAGAAACTCACTTCGCCGCTCCGAGTTTCGTTGATCTTTGCATTTGAGCCGGTCTTTGCGGCGATCTTCGCCTGGACTATTGGAGGGGAATCGTTTTTCTGGAAAAGCGCTATCGGCGGAATATTGATCTTTGTGGGACTGGTTGTCTCAGGAATCGGTTCACCACCTGCAGAACTAGCCGACGAGTGAAGTTGTCGAAGTGGCAGAGCGGTGGATTTCCTGAAGTGAACTGACAGTTAATTTTTGTTCGCGGATAGCGCGGATAGCGTCGGCGGCGGCCGAGGCGCCGGACAACGTGGTAACACAGGGCACCTGGTGCTGAATCGCCGCGGTGCGAATGGCCCAGCCATCACGGTGTGACATTTCTCCCAGCGGCGTGTTAATCACCAATGCGATCTGGCCATTGCGGATGGCGTCGACACAATTGGGACGACCCTCGCTCACCTTTGGAATCTCGCGCACTTTGACGCCGCACGCGGAAAGCACCGTGGCCGTGCCTCGCGTGGCGACTATTTCAAATCCCAATTTTTCAAAGCGCCGCGCTATCGGGACGATGTTGCCTTTATCGCGGCCGTTCACCGAGACGAATACACTCCCTTGGGTCGGTAGTTTGAGTCCGGCAGAAAGTTGGGCTTTGTAAAAGGCGAGGCCGAAATCCTCCGCGATTCCCATCACTTCGCCGGTCGATTTCATTTCCGGTGACAGCTTGGGATCAACACCAGGAAATTTGACAAACGGGAACACGGGCGCTTTGACACAATACCGAGTGACCGCCAAGTCGCCCACAAATCCAAGTTCGGCGAGTTTTTGGCCGAGCATGAGACGGGTGGCAATTTTGGCGATCGGAACTCCCGTAGCTTTGGCGACATACGGCACCGTTCGCGAGGCGCGCGGGTTGACTTCGAGAACGAGCAGTCTTCCCTCGGCAATCGCAAATTGGATATTCATCAGCCCAACAACCTTTAGTTCTTTGGCTAATAGCCGGGTGACCTCGCGAATCTCGGCCAGATGCCGCTCGCCGATCATGTATGTTGGCATCACAGAACAGGAGTCGCCGGAATGCACACCTGCTTCTTCGATATGTTGCATGATTCCCGCGATGCAACACTGGTCGCCGTCGGAGAGGGCGTCGACATCAATCTCATACGCATCTTCAAGAAACTTGTCAATTAGTACTGGTTGGCCAGGCGCCGCTTCAAGGGCCGAGGCCATATAGGCATTTAGCTTCTCGGCGTTGTACACGATTGCCATGCCCCGCCCACCAAGGACATATGATGGCCGCACCAACAGCGGGAATCCGAGTTGTCGGGCGGCGTCGGTTGCTTCGTGCAATGACCTTGCGATGGCGGCATCGGGGTGCGCAATATTCAGCTTATCAAGTAGCCGTGCGAATTGCTCACGATCCTCAGCCAAATCAATTGATTCAGGAGAGGTGCCGAGAATTTTTACACCGGCATCGGCCAGCGGCTTGGTCAGTTTCAGCGGAGTCTGTCCGCCAAACTGGACGATGACACCATCGGGCTTTTCGTTCTCGTATATTTCAAGGACATCTTCGAGTGTCAGCGGCTCGAAATACAGACGGTCGGAAGTATCGTAGTCAGTTGATACCGTCTCGGGATTGCAATTGACCATGATGCTCTGGACTTTTTCATCGCGCAACGCCATCGAGGCGTGGCAACAGCAGTAGTCAAACTCGATCCCCTGCCCTATCCGGTTCGGACCCGAGCCAAGAATGATGACTTTTTTCGACTCAGTCAGAGCGCTCTCGTCTTCGGCCTCGTACGACGAATACAAGTACGGTGTGTACGATTCAAATTCACCCGCACAGGTGTCGACACGCTTAAATACCGGCCTGATGCCGGAACCGTGGCGACGGCTACGAACTTCTGACTCCTCGCAATTGGTCAGATAGGAGAGGCGTCGATCGGAAAATCCGAATTCTTTCGCCGTCCGCAAGGACTCGTCGTCGATTTTGTATAGAGCACGGCCCCGGATGTCGCGCTGAAGTTCGGCAAACTGCATGATTTGATCCAAAAACCAAGGGTCAATCTGAGTCAGACGATTGACCTCGTCGACTGTCCACCCCAAATCCATCGCGTGGACGATGTAGTGAATTCGGTTTTCATTGGGTGAGGCGAGTTGTTTGGCCAGTTCCTCGTGCGACATCGGTCCGGGACGAAACGGCTTTACTGCTTCAAGCGACCGTAGTGCCTTAAAGAGTGATTCTTTAAAAGTACGCCCGATCGCCATTACCTCGCCAACCGATTTCATTTGAATTCCCAAGGTCGAATCGGCGCCTGGAAATTTCTCGAATGCGAACTTGGGAATTTTGGTCACGACATAGTCAAGCGTCGGCTCAAAGGCGGCGGGAGTCTTCCGGGTGATGTCGTTGGGGATTTCGTCGAGGGTGTATCCCACCGCCAGTTTGGCGGCAATTTTTGCTATTGGATACCCGGTTGCTTTGGAGGCCAGCGCCGACGAGCGCGAGACGCGCGGGTTCATTTCGATAACGATCATCCGGCCATTGGCTGGATTAACCGCAAACTGGACATTGGAGCCGCCGGTGTCGACCGACACACGGCGCATGATGGCCGCGGCGGCGTTGCGCATCCGCTGATATTCTTTATCGGTCAGTGTTTGTGCCGGGGCGACCGTCAGCGAATCACCGGTGTGAACGCCCATCGAATCGAAATTCTCAATTGAGCAGATCACGACAACATTGTCACGCAGATCACGCATGACCTCCAGTTCGTACTCTTTCCACCCGATCAATGATTCTTCGACCAGTACTTGCGATACGGGCGATAGCGCCAGACCGCGCCGGACGATTTGCTCTAGTTCGTCGCGATTATAAGCGATCCCGCCGCCGCTTCCACCGAGAGTGAATGACGGTCTCACGACAATAGGGTAAGCGCGGCTTTCGGCGAAAGCGATTGCTTCTTCAAGAGCTGAAACAAGCAAACTTTGCGGGACATCAAGACCAATTTCGGTCATTGCCTGCTTGAATTTCTCGCGGTCTTCAGCGATGGCGATTGCCTCTTCCCGTGCGCCAATCAATTCGACGCTGTATTTGCGGAGCACTCCAGCATGGGAGAGCGCGAGCGCGAGATTGAGGGCGGTTTGTCCGCCGACCGTCGGAAGAATGGCGTCGGGGCGTTCACGTTCTATTATTTTCTCCAGAAATTCAACAGTCAGCGGCTCGATGTATGTCCGATCAGCCAGATCCGGGTCGGTCATGATAGTCGCCGGGTTGGAATTTACCAGGACAACTTCGTACCCTTCGCTTTTCAGCGCTTTCACTGCCTGTGTGCCGCTGTAGTCAAATTCGCAGGCCTGGCCGATGACAATCGGGCCGGAGCCGATGATCATGATTTTGCGGATATCCGTTCGGCGGGGCATTACGCTCTTTCCCCTTTGAAATCGCGCATCATAGAAGTAAAACGATCAAACAAATAGAGTGCGTCGTGGGGACCGGGGGCGGCTTCGGGATGATACTGTACGCTGAACGCCGGCGCGTTTTTGAGGCGCAAGCCTTCACAGGTCTGGTCATTGAGATTGATATGAGTGACTTCGACCAGAGATTCCAAAAGCGAATCGGGATCGACCGCGAATCCGTGGTTGTGCGACGTGATTTCCACTTTGCGGGTGGCCAGATAAATGACCGGGTGATTCCCACCGCGATGGCCGAACTTGAGTTTGTAGGTCTTCCCCCCCGCCGCGATTCCGAGCAGTTGATGCCCAAGACAGATGCCGAAAATCGGAACTTTGCCGATCAGTTGGCGGATATTGTCAACGGCATATTGTACCGGGTCGGGGTCGCCGGGGCCGTTCGAAAGCATGACGCCGTCGACTTGCATTGCGAGTATATCTGACGCCGATGTAGTCGCGGGGACGACCGTCACTTCACACCCAACCTCAGCCAGCGAGCGGAGGATATTCCACTTCGCGCCGTAATCGATGACGGCTACTTTGAGTGGTCGATCACTGTTTGATAACTTTCGGGTAGGTGTCGACGGCAGTATGACCGGTGTTTCCGACCAATTGTACTTTTCGTTCTGGGTAACTTTCGAAGCAAGGTCGCACCCCGCCATAGTTGGGTGGCGTTTGACTCTCTCAAGTAGTTCTTCGATTGGCGTCGTTGGAGTAGCTATGATCCCCCGCATTGCGCCGTGGGTGCGGAGTTCGCGAACAAGTGCGCGGGTGTCGAATCCTTCTAGTCCGGGGACTCCGTTTGTTTCGAGATACTCCTGTAGTGAGATAGACGCACGCCAGTTGGAGACTGTCCGGCTGGCTTCTTTGACAATCAGACCCGAAAGAAAGAGTTTACGAGACTCGGCGTCTTCGGAATTGATGCCGTAGTTGCCTATTTGTGGATAAGTCATGACTACGATCTGGCCGGCATACGACGGGTCGGTCAGGATTTCCTGATACCCGGTCATTGAGGTGTTGAAAACAACTTCGCCAAGGGAATCTGAGGAGGCGCCGAACCGTCGGCCGTAAAAAGTACGGCCGTTTTCGAGAACAAGGACCCCGTTGTTTTTCGCGCGGGAGTGCCTTGAGTTCTGTGTCATTACGCTATAGGTATTCGGTTCTGGCTATGGCCCGGCCAGCGGGCAGAGCAAAAGTTGGGCAAATGTATAGCGGGAGGGTGTGGGTGTCAAGGGGCCGGAACTAGTTCTGGCTTGGCGAATAGGGATTATCATGCCATACTGGACTCATGAACATAGCCATCATCGGCGGCGGGGCCGCAGGGTTCTTTGCGGCAATTCGAGTCGCAGAGCAATACCCCGGCAACAAAGTCGTCATATTCGAGGCGACACAACAGCCGCTTGAGAAAGTGCTCGTTTCCGGCGGCGGGCGATGTAATGTCACCCACAACTGCTTTGACCCAGCCGAACTGGTCAAGCACTACCCGCGCGGACACAAAGAACTGCGCGGAGCGTTTTCTCGCTTTCAACCACGCGACACCATCGATTGGTTTGAGTCAAGGGGCGTAAAGCTCAAGGCCGAAAGCGACGGGCGGATATTCCCCACCACCGATGATTCGCATACGATTGCCAATTGTCTGATTGACGCCGCTAAGTCGCTGGGGGTTGAGATTCGTCTCGGAGCGCGGGTGAAAGAGATCAGGCGGACAGGAACTGAAACGACCTTTCGACAAGCTCACGGTGAAGTCGTTCCTCCAATCAGCAAAGTGGGCGGCAGACCCCCCGGTCTGCCCCTTCCCACCCCATCGTTTGAAATCGAATGCCACGGACGACAACCCGAGCCATTCGACCGTGTCGTGCTGGCTACCGGAAGCGCGCATCAAGGATACCGATTCGCCGAGTCGCTCGGGCACACGATTGTCGCGCCGGTGCCGTCGCTGTTTACATTCAAGATCGGTGACAAACGGCTGGATGGTTTGGCGGGAGTCAGTTTCGACAACGTGCATTTGACCCTGACAACTGAATCCGGCGATAAATTGGAGCAGTCCGGCCCGCTACTTATCACCCACTGGGGGCTTTCAGGTCCGGCGGTGCTGAAACTATCAGCATGGGGAGCGCGGGTACTGCATGAGTGTAATTACCACGCGACCCTGACTGTCAATTACTTACCGTCGATGACGGCCGAACAAATGTACGACCGCCTGCTTGAGTACCGTGATCGAAATCCGAAAAAGCATATCGCAACCGAGCAGGCCCTGCCGATTCAATTGCGATTCTGGAAGCGAATAGTCGAAATGTCGGGTGTATTTGACGAGACAATCTGGTCGCAGATTACTAAGGAAGAAATGCGGAGAATCGTTGAGGAATTTTCGCAGGGACGTTACGCGGTGCGCGGCAAGGGGATATTCAAAGAGGAGTTTGTCACCTGTGGCGGAGTCGACCTGAAAGAAGTCGATTTCAAATTCATGCAGAGCAAAGTCTGCCCCGGGCTCTATTTCGCGGGGGAAGTACTCGATATCGATGGTGTCACCGGCGGGTTCAATTTTCAAAGCGCCTGGACCACCGGGTGGATAGCGGGAAGTCACATCGGTTTGTAACGAGTTCCCCCCTTAGCCACCGCTCCCCCCCATCTCTGTCATCCCGCCCCCCTTGTCATCCCGGCCAAGTCCGTCCGCCAGAGGCGGACCGGACGCCGAGCCGGGACCCAGCCGATGATGCCAATCAGAACTCTCGACCGACAATCCAAATAATTCCGATGTCGTCTCGATTTTGCTACCGATTCGATGCGCTTCTTGCAATGCAACCTCGTTCATGAAGAGCAAATCAACTTCTCGAGAAGATGAAACAATTCGCAAAATAAAAAATGTGTCGAAACGAACCCAGTTCAAAATGTCTCGCTCGCGCTCGTTTATCATTGTCGTCCAATGCGTTGCGCGACAGTAATCGCCGAAACAAACTGGGTTTGTTTTTTTTGACAAGCAGGTGGTGTCGGGCGTCCTCACCCGACATCGTTGGCGGTCAGGTTGGGGCGCCTGACCGCACACATGTCTGGTTCTTTTCTGGGGAAAATGTGCCCTTCGCGGAGGCCGGATGAGGTAGATATCTGAAAAAAAAGGCGGGTCCTCGGAAGGACCCACCCAACAAAAATCGATCTGTGACGAATCTACTGGCAAGGGGCCAGAGGCGTGAACGAAATGTACAAGTAATCGATCAGCGCCGACAGATCGGAAATGTCGATTCCCCCCGAACCGTCGCAGTCGGCTTCCGCTGTGCAACAGAGCGGGACAAACGAGATATAGAGATAGTCGATGATTCGGGAGAGGTCTGCAATATCAACGTTGTCTCCCGGATCGCAATCGACATTACCAGTCAAACCAACACAACACGACGCGGTACAGATCGGCCGCAGATGATTGACCAGCCACTTCTTGGCCTGACGGGCGTTGTTGGCGATTACCGATGTAGTCGCGCCGTTGCGGACACTGGTGACAGCGGTATAGAAATACATCGTGTCACTCGCGCCCAGCGTGGTGTCGTGAGTGTAGGTCAAAAGACTGAACTGGTCGGTGCTACTACCAAGCACCGAGTATCCCGGGGTACCAGCCAGCGTGTACATCTGGTCGGGATCTGGGCCGCCCGGAC
>JBGAWZ010000435.1:0-2508 GCA_044227335.1 Candidatus Zixiibacteriota bacterium
GATTTTTGGTTTCGCATTTTGGCGGCCGTACGATTCGGGTCGAGGGAATACCATCGGTGCTGGCGAAGAAATCGCCAGAAAAAATGACTCTGCGGATTCTCGAAGATGTCGGTGGACTTCGCAAGGCCGGATACGATGCCAAGAAGGCTATCGCGCAATCAGTGGCATGTCGTGCGGCGGTGATGTCCGGTGACCGCCTGTCCGATCAGGAAGCGCTCGGTCTGGTACAATCGCTGTTAAATTGCGAAAACAAGTTTTCCTGCCCGCACGGCCGTCCGACATTTATCCGCATCAACAAAATTGATTTAGATCGCCAGTTTGGCCGTGGCTGATTCCCCTGTCATTCCGATCATCTGCGGGCCGACCGGTTCGGGCAAGACGGCGGTGGCATTGGCGCTGGCCGAAAAATCCCCCTGTGAAATTGTCAATGCCGACTCGCGGCAGATCATAAGGCATTTGGATATCGGCACCGCCAAGCCGACCGTCGACGAACGCCGCCGAGCCGTTTTTCACCTTATCGATATTGTCGAGCCGGGGGAGACCTACTCGGCAATGCGCTTTCTTACCGACGCTACCCGTGCGATCAACGGGATTCGTCAGCGCGGCAATACACCGCTGGTCGTTGGTGGCACCGGTCTGTATCTGCGCGCACTGGCCGAGGGAATTGTTCAGCTTGAGGGTGAGGACTTATCCGTCCGCGAGGAACTTCAGGCGGAGTTCGACCGGCTTGGCAACGACGCAATGTACGACAAACTCCTGGCGATTGATCCGCTGGAAGCGGCGAAGGTGCATCCCAACAATGTCGTTCGGGTCTTGAGAGCGTTACAGATTTACCGGCAGACTGGAAAGTCAAAGTCTGAACTGATGGCGACCGGGGCCTACAAATCCAGCGGGTACCAATTTCAGTTTTTTTGCCTCCAACCGGAACGCGCCCGTCTGTACGAGACGATCGAGACGCGCGTTGACCAGATGATCCAGAGTGGCTTGGTTGAAGAAGTCAAAAACTTGGTGGTCCGGGAACTGGGGCCGTCGATCAGGCGTTCCAACGTCATCGGGTACAACGAGATACTGGACTATATGGACAAGATTTGGGAGTTGGATACCGCCATAGCGATGATCAAACAGAACTCCCGCCGATATGCCAAACGCCAGATGACCTGGTTTCGACATCAAGCCGAATGTTTGTTTTTTGCCGAACCTCGCTCGCTAATTGACCGTATAACAAAAGGTTAGGCGTCCGGCGGGTGGCCGGAAAACTGCTTGACTGGAGTTTAGTGTTATATTTCAATGAGTTATCGGTATTACGGCAAGTAATGCATCGGCCTTGTCTCGCCGATAATTACAATGAAAGCGATTGAACGACAAAGCTTGACAAGGTAGCGGTAGATGACGCAGACAAAAAGGTATCGTACTAAGGTGATTAAAGTAGTTTTGGCAGTAGCGTTCGCGGCTATGGCCTTGGCAGGTTGCGGCGGTTCCGGACCACGGCCGGGGACGGAAACCAAAGGCGCCAAAGTTGCCAAATCGCCCGCGCCGGAAGGCAAGCTTTACACTTATCACCCGCCCTCTGATTCAACTCGCCGGGCACGTGCCGCCGCCGACTCGATTTCCGATCATCTGAATAATCTACCGCCAAAAACTCAGGCGCAGGCACTGCATCGCTCGTTCTTATCACGGCTTGATCAGCAAGAGTCAATCGGGCAGGAGAACTGGGCAACGCCCGACGAATCGAACGAGGACTCCGCCTCGGCCATCGACGACGATATCTGGCGGCAGTTTGATCTTGCTTCAGAATATTATCAAATGGGTGTCCTGGCCAATCGCGAAGGAAGCTGGGAAGAAGCTCAATACTACTTTGAAAAAGCACTGAAAACGCTGGCCAGTCTGGACATCGAATCGGAATCGCCGGATGATTCTATTCAAGCCACTGTGCAGACGCCTGAACAGGTTAAGTACAACACGCTCCTTGAAAATATCGTCGCTGACTACAAAATGACGCTCCGTTCACTCGGGCAGTTAAGTGAGGATATCACGCCCAATGCTCTCGTCGAACGATTCAATGACCTTGAGGGCCAGCTTGAGCATGACACCGTAAAGATGTTTGCCGGGAGCGCGGCGCAGGTACAGTACGATTTGCCGATTGTCATGAATGACCGAGTTCGTAGCTCACTGGTCTATTTTCAAACGAGGGCGCGCGGCGCTTTTACCCGATATTTGAGCCGGATCAAAAGATACGAGTGGCTGTACGAAGAAAATTTCGCCAAGCATGGTGTTCCGCGCGATCTGAAATATCTTTCGCTTGTTGAGTCGGGTTTCAATCCGCACGCCTACTCGTGGGCGCGCGCGATGGGACTCTGGCAGTTTATCGCCTCAACCGGACGGCTCTACGGACTCCAGCGAAACTGGTGGGTCGACGAACGCAAAGACCCGATCAAAGCAACCGACGCCGCCTGTCGATTCCTTAAGGAATTGTATCAGCAATTCGGTGACTGGGAACTGGCGATGGCC
>JBGAWZ010000436.1:0-2507 GCA_044227335.1 Candidatus Zixiibacteriota bacterium
GGTGGCCCTGCCACTGCACAAACGAACCCAATTCGTCTGTGCGCCGGTTGCAACGCACCGAAGGCCCCAGGCGGTGGCCCTGTCACTGCGCAAACGAACCCAATTCGCCCCGCCACACTTTCTTTGCCACACGTAGCGGATCGATTCGTCTATATTGCGATAATCAAACTCTGGAGGTCATCTGAGTATGAAACGGCTGATACTCGCACTGGTTGCCCTGGCGGTCTTCCCCACCTGCTCCAACGATCTCGTGGTTTCCAATCACACGCCGCCCCAAATCGTCGCCTCGGCCGAGTACATCAACTTTGCCTTTGAATATCGCCATGTCGCCACCTACATCGACAAGCATGGCCGCGTGTACGATATCACCTATGCCGAGAGCGACTCGATCTGGAAACTCCTCGATACTGTCACCGTCTACACACCCGAAGTATTCGCAAAGATTCTAAACGACACCGACCCTCTCGATTATTCCGTGGACCCGACCACCTTTGAATGGATGCTAAGATCGTCACCCCGAGTCGCCAAGGGGAATTGGCAAGGGTGCATGAATTCGGGTAACGACATGGGAACTTGGTTGACCTCGGTCTATCTTACGACTGGCACGAACAAAACCAAACGAGTCAAACTGGCGCAATGGGGCGATTTTACCTGCTTCAACGACGATTCACTCGCCGCCCCCTTAAGCGATACGATTCTGAACTACCAACCGTCTCACTTGGATCATGATTGATGTCGAGTGCATGCCCCCAATTCACGTCATTGCGAGACGCGGCGTCTTCGACGCGGCGAAGCAATCTCGCTTCAACTCGCCGTAGGTCGAAATCCCCTGCCTCGCAGGGGTCGCGCCTTGCGCGAGGTTTCGACATCTTCACTTGAATATTTGTGGTGAAATTGAAGTATCTGTAGTAACGTAACAAGAGCTCGACGGTACAATCTATATGCTGACTTTCCTCCTCTGGTGCATTCTGTTAGTCGTCTGCTGGCCGGTCGCCATTCTTGCTCTAATACTATTCCCACTGATCTGGCTCATCCTACTCCCATTCCGTTTGCTCGGAATCGCGGTGATGGGCGTATTTGAATTGATCAAGGCAATCTTCATGCTCCCGTCGCGGATTCTTGGTGGCCGACGTTGATTAGTCGACTCGACCGATCTATCTTTTGACATGGACATCTTCGCGCACTTCCTCTGGACCAACCTCGCTTTCCTCAAAGCCGACGACTCCACCCGGCTCTGGGCGTCGACTCTAAGCGTCGCCCCCGACGCCCTCGCCTTTGGACCCGAACTCATCCGATCGATGATCGCTCGTCAATCGCGCAAGTGGCGTAAAGTCGACGAATCAACTTTCGACGACCTCAACAAGTCAATCCCGCGCTGGGTCTTTCGCATTTACGACATCACCCATTCGATTCCCATCTGGATTGTCGTCTGCGCGCTCTGGTGGTGGTTGTCCGGCGCCTTCCCGCTGATCTATCTTGGCTGGCTTGGGCACATTGTTGTCGATATCCCCACCCACTCGAAGAAGTTCTTCCCCACGCCGTTTCTGTGGCCGCTATTTGACTACAAATTCGACGGTATCAGTTGGGGTGTCCGCTGGTTTATGTGGGCCAACTACGGATCGCTGGCGACTGCCTATGCGATCCTGCTGGTGACCAAACTGGTCTAAAGAGCGAAGCTGAGTCTCACGCCGACTGCAAAGCGGGTGAGCGTGATCTCATGGGGGATATTGGAAAAAGTAGATCCGGTGTCATTCTCTGATGTAAATGGATCGTCGCCGTACCATGACTGGGTCTGAAGGAGAGAACCGTGTAGGTAGTCAAACTGCGCCCGGATTTGAATAAACGAGGCATGCTCCCCATGCTTCGCCAAAGGGAAAGTGATGCCAGTTTCCGTTAGCACTCCTTCCCCCCAACCGGTAGCGACTGCCGTTTTGTAGCGTAGACGGTGGTCATCGAAATCGCTCATTCGAGTCGGCGCCACCGCCGCCTGCAGATGAAACGCGGTCTGCCCGGCTTGCGACGACTTGAACCTGAATCCGACATACGGCGACAAATAGCTGACCTTGTAATACAATGCCCGTTCCTGTACGTAGAAATTATGGATAGTTCCAAGCGAATCGTATTGCCATCCGCCAAAATCCAAAATCTCCTGCGCAATCCGCTCGTAGCGAACCCCACCGATCATGTCGAATCCGCCGCGACGTTTCCCTGGAAATCCGATGCTCGACTCGAGTTTCAGATAGAAATACGCCGCTTCAACTTTGGATTCAGTATAGCTCCACTTGAAATCTCCGCCGAAGCTATACAGATCCCAATCGTGATCAATCATCTTGCCGGCGGGATCGTTGACCTTAGTCGAAATCGACAGTGCAATTTGGACCGGATGCCTGGATTGTTTTACTGGTTCGACACGGACTGTTCCCCCGACTGTAAACATGTTGAGCGGAAACTCAAGCAAACTGCGTATGCCAGTCTTGCCATTTTCGTCCGGCGCGCTAATGTATTTC
>JBGAWZ010000437.1:0-2496 GCA_044227335.1 Candidatus Zixiibacteriota bacterium
GGAAAAGACGGTGATCCGTTTATCACGCTGGTCGATCCTTCCACCGGCGAGCTTAAATGGGCCAAAGCGTTCGATAAGCTCAAAGATGCCACTGACTGTACGGTCGATGGCGACCAGGTGATTGTCGCGGCCGACAAGAAAATGTACTCGATCGCGCTGGCGGACGGTTCCTTTAAGGAACTCGCCAAAGACCTCAAGATGGAAGGCGGCGAATTGACCGGCACGATGGAAACCCGCGAAAACGGCTACTTGCTCATTTCGAGCCAAAACCTTCTCATGATCGACAAGTCCGGCAAGGAAGTGTTCCACGCGTTCCACAAGGCCCCCGGTACCAGCATGTTTGCCAAGATCGCATCGACTGCCGCAATCATGGCAGTGAATACAATGGTGGCGGCGGAAGCGCATTCACGCGCGATGAATCAGGCGATGCAAACGGGCTCGGGAAGTGCCAGTTACTCGCTGATTACGAGTAATCCGACACTTTCCAAGCGGTTTAAGGCGACCCGGTCGAGCGAAAACTATGTCATCATGCTCACTGACATCAAAGATCAGCCTGAGAACGGGCAAGGCCTGGTGAAAGTCGGCAAGGCGGACGGCAAAGTCGCCAAGAGTCTTGTTCTTGGTACCAAGAAACCGGAATACCGGTTTGACGAGGTGGAGTCGAAGATCTTTTTCAGGGCCGACGATAAAAAGATCGCCTGCTACGCATTCTAAAAAAGGCAGAGATTAGCAAGAGAAAGGAGAGCATTCGAACGAATGCTCTCCTCTTGTTTGAGCAACGACCTCCGACTATTCTGATTTCTTTTTTTGTGCCATTAGCCGCTTGATTTCATCTTCACCGAGTGGCGCTTTGTGTTTCACTCGAAAACTCTCCGCAAATTCGGCCGCCAGGTCACGCTGGAGATACAAGTTAATCGCCGCGGTGATACACATGCAGACAATCGCCCCAAGCGAAGCCAGCGCCATATCTTTGTGGGCGTCCCAGATGTCTCCCTGCGTCCCCAGATACGCCTGTCCAAGCTCCCCGCCAACTGTTTCGGCGGCTATCCATTCGATTAGTTCAAAGATCATCGAGGTGGACATGGTGACATCTAATGGCAGGAAATACCCCCAAAATCCTTTTACATCAGCGATGCGATAGAATACTTCCCGTATTGGATACGCTAAGAGAAGTCCATAGAGGAAGTGCACAACACGATCGAAGTTGTTCCGCTCCCACCCCCACAGACCGTTGAACGAGAAACCGAAAGCGTCCTGAAAGAACCGTTCGTACGGCACTTCGGCGTAGGTATAATGCGCTCCGACCTCATGCAGACACATAAAGATGAAAATCAGACTGTAAGAGATTCGAGAGAGGGGAAACGACTTAGCCGTGAAAACCAGAAGCAGTACGCCCACAATCGCAAGGGCATTTTCAAGTAGCCAGTCTTTGCGGTCGACGGGGTTGAACGCAAGTATCAACCAAAGTGCCAGAAAAAGCCCGAGCAGGATTCCGGAAAAGCGATAGTAGGTCTTGGTGGCGCTCATGACAAGCGTAGATCATGAAAAGTACAACTCGATGCAACTTACTTTTTCAATTCGGCCGCCCAGTTTTGTACAACGACGATCGGAGTCGAGCCTTCGCCGGCAAGCACGCTGACCAAAAACTGTTGACCATCGGGGAACGGATCCCAGCACTCGAAGCTTGTCGACAACACCAGGCGAAACATTTCTTTCTCGTGACCAACGTGGAATTCCGAACCGGGAGCGTTGACTTCAACTGCCACTGCGGTTCCGTCACCGCGAATGTAGTACAGCTCCTTGCTGTCCGCCCGCCAGCGGGGGTAGCGACCGCCGGATGCAGAGATTTGCCAGCGACCGGCGCCCACTTCATCGACCGAGCGATTCTTTTGCGACTCCCCCCTGGCGACCGTTGGCGACGGAGTGACATACACTTGCGGACTGCCTCCGACCGAGGAAGCAAAAGCGACCCATTTGCCATCAGGTGAAAAGCGGGCCGATGTGATCTGATCTCGTTCAGGAATAAACGGAACCTGCTGTTCCGGATTGCCGAGTGGGAATATGAAGGCGCCCGGACTGCCATTTTTGGAGTAATTTCCTATGCCGCACAAGAGATACTTGCCGTCGGGTGACCAGTCCATCGGATAGACATCGCGAAGATCCTCGGCGACTATTTTCCGATCCCCTGCTCCACTTGCGGCCACCTGCATGATCGCCGATCTCTTGTCCTGCCCCAGGCGATCAAGAGCCGAGAAGATGATCAGATCTCCCGAGGGTGATATAATCGGGCAGTCTTCATCGTCGGCGGCAAACGTCAAGCGGCGACTCATGTCGCGATTGAGATCGTAGTAATAAATATCACCGGTCGGGATTTCCTGCATACAGAAGACCACACCCTGCCCTTGGCGATCCATCTGGATATTGTGAATATTGGCGCCGTCTCCGAGCGACCTGACCGTCCGACCTGTTCGGTCGACGATTTGGAGTTGGCATCCC
>JBGAWZ010000438.1:0-2494 GCA_044227335.1 Candidatus Zixiibacteriota bacterium
GAAGATATGACAGCGATCAAAATACTCTCAGTCAACCCCAGATAAGGCCGGCAATTCGCATGAATATTACCTACACCATAGAACCGGATCTGAAAGCGGAAGAATTTATCGATGTCCTCAATCGGTCGGGGCTGGGCGTCCGCCGGCCCGTCGATGATCCGGCGCGCATGCAGAGGATGGTTGAATTTGCCTCAGTAGTTCTTTGCGCCCGCGACAACGGCAAGCTGGTTGGTATTGCCCGGTCGCTGTCGGATTTTTGCTATTGCTGTTATCTTTCGGACTTAGCCGTGGACAAGGCGTATCAGGGGAAGAAAATTGGACAAGAGCTCATCGCGCGGACCCAGGAGATAATCGGCGAAGAAGCGATGCTACTTCTGCTTGAAGCACCGATGGCAAAGGGGTATTATGAGCATGTCGGTTTTGAGAAGATGGACAATTGCCGGATGTTGCCTCGCAAAAAGTAAAGCAAACTGGTTTGGGCACTAAGGGAGTTTCAAATGAAAGCAAACATGGGAACAGCTGACCGTACGATCCGTATTATCATCGGCCTGGCGATCGGTGTGCTGGGGATTGTATTTCATTCGTGGTGGGGATTGGTGGGACTTCTGCCGATCGCGACTGGAACAATCGGATATTGCGGCTTGTATAGTCTTCTCGGAATCAACACCTGCGGCGTGCAATCCAAGGCCACCGGCAGTATGTGATGGCGGTTATCAACTCCCCGGTACACATTTCTATCCAATGAAAGGAAAGTCGATGCAATTTGGCGCTCATCAGTCGATTTCGGGCGGAGTATTCAATGCAATCTTGCTGGGTCAGAAGGCCGGCTGTGACACGATTCAGATGTTCAACAAGTCGAGCAACCAGTGGCGGGCGAAGAAACTAGCCAGTGACGAAATCGACAAGTTCTTCAAAGTGATAGAAGAAACCGGTGTCACGGTTGCGACCTCGCATACCAGCTATTTGATCAATATTGCCTCACCCGACAAAGAGCTGAACGCCAAGTCGTATTCTGCGCTTAAAGAAGAGATGGAACGGTGCAACGAGCTGAAGATACCCAATCTGGTGCTTCATCCCGGATCGCATGTCGGCACCGGAGCCGAAGCAGGGCTTGGGCGAATCGCTGACAGCATCAACAAGATGTTCGATGAACTATCCAATAACACCTGTTGTCTGCTTTTGGAAACGACTGCGGGGCAGGGTTCTCACCTGGGAAGCAAGTTCGAGGAATTGGCGCATATAATAAGTAAGATCGAAAAGTCTGAGCAGATCGGGGTGTGTCTGGATACCTGCCACGTGTTCGCGGCTGGATACCCCATCTCCGAACCGGCGGACTACAAGAAGACAATGAAGCAGTTCGACGAAACCATAGGGCTGAAACGGCTCCGGATCATTCACATGAACGACAGCCAGAAGCCGTTCGCCTCACAGCGCGACCGGCATGAACACATCGGCAAAGGATGTATCGGACTTGAAGCATTTCGCAATATTGTCAACGACTCGAAGCTCAAGAATGTCCCCAAGATTTTGGAAACACCCAAAGGTGACGATGTTGCCGAGGATGTCGAGAATCTCCGGGTACTTCGATCACTTGTGAAGTGAACCCGCTCGAGAGCCCGCGCGGTACTTGACTTGATCCTGCCATCGCATTTATTAGGCGGTCTACGTACCAAGAAAGGACGCGCCGTTCAATATGATCGCCTCTGAAAAACTTCTCGATACACCGTTCACTCGGTTTCATGTCGCGGCGGGCGCTAAAATGGTCCCGTTTGCGGGTTACAACATGCCTGTGCAGTACAAAGGAATCACCGCCGAACACCTGGCAGTGCGGCGAGGTGTCGGACTTTTTGATCTCTCTCACATGGGAGAGTTTGAAGTATCCGGCGCCGGCGCGCTGGATTTTCTGCAGAAAGTCACCACTAATAATGTCGCCGCGTTGACCCCAGGGAAAATTCAATACAGCTGTATGCCGTACGCCGACGGTGGCATTGTCGACGACCTGCTGGTTTACCGGCTGGCCGACCGGTTCTTTCTGGTGGTCAATGCCTCCAATATGGAAAAGGACTTCAAGTGGCTTGATTCCCACCGACCTTCAAACGTGTCGCTAGTTGACCGTTCGCTCGAACTGGGGCTTCTGGCGATTCAGGGACCAAAAGCGCAGAGAGTTATGGCGCGGTTGACTGATCACGATCTAGAGAGCATGCCGTATTATTCCTGCGCCCGAGCGAAAGTCGCCGGAGTTGAGATTCTATTTTCTCGCACCGGGTACACGGGGGAAGATGGCTTTGAGTTGTATATCCCCAATTCGGAGTGCGAAAAACTCTGGAGCGCAGTGATCCGTGCCGGTGAGCCGGACAATATGGAACTGATTGGTCTGGGTGCGCGTGACTCACTGCGGCTGGAAATGAAAATGGCGCTGTATGGGAACGACATCGACCAGACAACCTCGCCGGTCGAAGCCGGCTTGTCATGGATCGTTGATTTTTCCAAGGAG
>JBGAWZ010000439.1:0-2488 GCA_044227335.1 Candidatus Zixiibacteriota bacterium
GCCCAGCAAACTGACCGACCAGTTCATGGAGCTCGGTTATCACGTATATATTATGGCCACGCAATCGCCTGATATCGAAGCGACGCGGCCGATTCTGTACGGCACCGTGCTCGTGCTTTTGGTACTAACGTTTCTGTTGAATTTTGTAGCGATCCTGATTCGCTCGCATATGAGGAGGAGTCGTGTCCGGACCTGACGATAAATTGACCGACATACCGACTGTCACGCCGCGGCTTGAGAGTGTGGCCAGGGCCGAGGAGAAACCCTCGGGCCGGCCCAAGATGATGGTAGAGAAGCTGAATTTCTTTTATGGCAAACATCAGGTGTTGTTCGATATTTCAATCGAAATTCACCGCAACAGGGTTACTTCGCTCATCGGGCCGTCGGGTTGCGGCAAATCGACATTCCTTCGCACGCTCAATAGAATGAACGACACAATACCCGATACTCATCTTAAAGGAAAAGTGACGCTCGACGAGATCGATATTTACAAAGACATCAAGGATGTATCGAGCCTGCGCACGCGGGTAGGCATGGTCTTTCAAAAGTCGAATCCTTTTCCTAAATCGATCTTCGATAATGTCGCGTATGGTTTGCGAGTCAACGGCGTGACCAACAATCTGATTGTTCGCGAGGCGGTCGAGGAAAGTCTCAAGCGCGCCTATTTATGGGATGAAGTGAAGGACAAGCTGGATGTCAGCGCCTATATGCTCTCGGGCGGCCAGCAACAGCGGTTGTGTATTGCGCGGGCGCTGGCGGTGCGGCCGGAAGTAATCTTAATGGACGAGCCGGCCTCGGCGCTCGATCCTATCTCAACCTCGAAAATCGAAGATTTGATCGCAGTGCTAAAGCAAAAATACACGATCGTAATAGTCACTCACAATATGCAACAAGCGGCGCGCGTGTCGGACTACACGGCTTTCTTTTACGAAGGGGTGTTGGTCGAATACGGCGCCACGAAACAGATGTTTACCAAACCGGTGGAGAAGCGAACCGAAGATTATGTCACGGGCCGGTTCGGATGATCGCAAGGAGTATGATCAGTGTCGAGGCATCTTGAAGTCGAAATTGAAAAGCTGAAGCAGGGTGTGCTCAGGCTGGCGGCGACTGTCGAAGAATCGGTGCATATGGCCGTTCGGTCTATCGCCACCCGCGACGCCCGCCTGGCGCGGACAGTTATAGAGGCTGATCATGAAATCGACCAGCAGGAAGTTGAGATCGAA
Organism: Candidatus Zixiibacteriota bacterium; assembly: GCA_044227335.1. Lineage (GTDB taxonomy): Bacteria > Zixibacteria > MSB-5A5 > GN15 > FEB-12 > JACRAV01. Next base: position 1,224 of record JBGAWZ010000439.1, read on the forward strand.
GAGCAGTGCCTGAAAGTGCTGGCGCTTCATCAGCCGGTGGCGGTAGACTTGCGCTTCATTGTCGCCCTTTTGAAAATAAACAATGACTTAGAGCGGATCGGCGATCTGGCAGTCAATCTGGCTGAGCGCGCCATTGCTTATTCCAAATTGCCACCGGTTGATGTGCCATTTGACTTCGACGGCATGACAGTGTTGGTCAAGACCATGCTCAAGCGGAGTCTGGATTCACTCATGCACGCCGATTTAAGCGAGGCCTCGGCCGTGCGCAAGACCGACGATCAGGTTGACGAGATTCACCGGAGTATGTATCAGATGATCCGTGACGGAATTCTGGCGCACCCGGAACAAGTCGATACGTATATTCTATTTCTTTCGGTCTCGCGGTATCTGGAGCGAATCGCCGACCACGCGACCAATATCGCCGAAGATGTGACGTATATGATCCAAGGGGAAATTGTTCGCCACCCGTTTCGCGCACAAGCGACGATTGAGAGTTTGTTGCGATAAGTAGGGCGGGTTCGTCTTTGAACCCGCCATTTGTTTCCCGGCAATAAGAAGCGGCGGTTCCAGAGACGGACCCGCCCTACAGAAGATATTTGAAAGCCTGACCCCGACGTCTATCCGATTTCCGGCGGGGCATCGTCGCCAACCTCTTCAGCCAATTGATACCGCTTGTAGACGCGCGCGTAATGTCCACCGAGCGCCATCAGATCGTAGTGACGTCCTGACTCAATGACCTTGCCGTCCTCCAGCACATAGATCATATCGACCTTCTCCAGAGTGTCGGGGCGGTGTGTGATCAGGATTGCGGTCATTTCGGGCATGACTTCGTGGAGCCGCTCCCAAAGTCGGGCCTCGGTGCGGGCGTCGAGCGCCGAAGTACAGTCATCCAATATGAGTACTTTCGGCTTTCCAACTAACGCACGCGCCAGCGCCAGCCGCTGTTTCTGGCCGCCGGAGATCGACATTCCGCGAGTACCGATCGCGGTGTCCAGGCCTTTCGGAAAGGTCGCGATTTCGTCTTTGAGCTGGGCGACTTCGATCGCCCACTCGAGGACGGTATCCGAAATTGACTCACGTCCAAACACGATATTGTTGCGCACGGTATCGCTGAACAGCACCGGTTCCTGCGGGACATACCCGATGCTCGCGCGGAGGTCCTCGAGTTTGTACATCCGCAAATCACGACCGTCGAGCCTGACCTGCCCGCCGGTCGGATCGACCAGACGGGGGACAAGATTGATCAGCCACGTTTTGCCCGAGCC
>JBGAWZ010000440.1:0-2488 GCA_044227335.1 Candidatus Zixiibacteriota bacterium
CCCACCGGATACCCCATAATCCGCGCGAATCCGGTTACCAGAGTCGCGCCGTAGAGTTCTTTGAATTCGTGGAACCGGGAACCGTCGGCCACTCGCGCGATCACCTCGCGGACATCGAACGGCTTCCGCGGATCGGGCGAGACTACACCGTATAGCTCTTGCTGATCATAGTACGGCTCTTCCGGTTCGGACATCTCAAGTTCCCACTTTGGCCCGCGCACCAAATTTTCAACAATGTTGCGGGTGATCTGCAGGGCATGCTCGTCGTTTTGTGCATAATGGTCGGTCACGCCGGAAGTGCGACAGTGGACATCAGCGCCGCCTAAATCTTCAGCGGAGACAACTTCGCCTGTCGCCGCTTTGACCAGCGGCGGTCCGCCAATGAAAATTGTCCCTTGTTTGCGGACAATCACACACTCGTCGGACATCGCGGGAAGATACGCTCCGCCTGCCGTGCACGATCCCAGCACTACGGCAACTTGCGGAATGCCTTTGGCCGACATGCGGGCTTCGTTGTAGAAGATTCGTCCGAAATGATCTTTGTCGGGGAATGTCCCCGACTGCATCGGCAGAAAAATTCCGCCCGAGTCGACCAAATAAATGCAGGGCAAACCGTTTGATTCGGCAATCTCCTGGCAACGGGCGTGCTTGAGCACAGTCATTGGGAAATATGTCCCGCCTTTGACAGTGGCGTCGTTAGCGATCACCATCACCTCGCGGCCGTGAACTCGACCGACACCGCAAATTATCCCGGCCGAGGGAGCCTCGTTGTCATACATCTCGTACGCGGCGAGTGGACTAATCTCAAGGAACGGTGTGTTGGGATCGAGCAGATGCGCCACCCGGTCGCGCGGCAGGAGCTTTTTGCGCTCGAGATGTCGTTGGCGTGATTTTTCAGGCCCGCCCAATTTGATTTTTTCCAGTCGCTCCTTGAACTGCGCATGAAGCGAGCGATTGGTCGCCGCGTTTTCTTTGTACTGCGCGGAACTAGTGTCGATTTTGGATTCGATACGAAACATATAGCCTACTTCTTCGAGATCAACGCCACCGGCACATCCACCGGCATCTGGAGTAGCGCCTGCGCCAGCGTCTTTCCCTGCGGGTCGATCAAAAGCGATTTGGTCCCGCCGCCGCCGAGCGACTCCTCCAAAAGAAAATTCAATGCGCACAGATTATCAAGTTCATATCGCACAACTTTGCCGTGCGTTACTCCCTTAAAGAAATCTTTGACCCGTTGCGGAGTCAAATACGCCAGCAGAAAACTGTAAATCTCCGGTGTGCGGGCCAACACGCCGATATTGCAGGTGTCCCCTTTGTCACCGGAGCGGGCGTAGGCAATCTGCCGCAATTGGACTGACTGAGTTTTCCCCTTCGGCAATTTGGGCATCGGTTTCTTAACTTTCGGTTCCGCGGTCTTTTTCGGCGCAGAATGTAGCCGTACCGGAAAACTGATTTCGTGGAATTCCTCTTTGCCGCTGGTTGTCAACGTCAGCACTTTCGCTTTCACCTGATTGCGGTGCATCAGCGCCGGCCAATAGGCGATCACCGGCACCGGCTTGGGTCGGCCGCGACCTGTTACCGCCATTCCCGCCGGGCCGGAGAGAATCATGGTCGAAAGCGCCTTGCCGAACCGTACCACTTTGTCATAACTCTGATCGCGCACACCGAATCGCAGGAGAATCTCATTCGGTTCATGCGGCGAGAGGGCATCGGGCCAGATTGAACCTGATCCGATCATCTCGGTCAGCGAGGCCTCGTATTCGTAATTGAGCCGTTTCCAAAATGCTTTGGCAATCGTGTCGGCTTTTTCGTAGGTGTCCGGTCCAGACACGAGAATTTCACCCGAGGCCTTCCACCCGTCGTCGTACGACATCGAGACTTTCAGAAAATCCGGTTCCGGTTTTCCCTTTATTCCCCAAACTTTCACCCGGTCTTTGCCTACTTGTTTCAGTTGAATCGTGTCAAAGCGCGCGACACCGTCGGGCGAAATGTAATTGGAGGGGTCCCCCATCTCGTACACCAACTGCTCTTTGACCGTTTTTTCAGAGACCAACCCGCCGGTGTTCTTGTGTTTGGTCACGACAAACTCGCCGCTGGGCGACATCTCGATGATCGGATACCCGATATTGTCAAACGACTTTACGTCGTTCCAATCGCTGATATTTCCGCCGCTGGCTTGCGCGCCGCACTCGATAATATGCCCCGCGACAATCCCGGCCGCCATCTTGCTCCAGTCATCCATCGCCCAGCCGAATTCGTGGATCATCGGCGCGAGCGTGATACCAGTATCGGTGACACGTCCGGTGACCACGATCTGACATCCCGCCTCAAGCGCTTTGACCACTGGCTCGGCGCCGAGATAAATATTGGCTGAAGTAATGCGTGAGCGCACACCAAGGAAATCCTCGCCGGTTTCCATATTGGAAAACCGCTCGCCGGCGGCAGTGAGTTCGTACAGATTGTTTACGATGTCATCGCCGTAGACCAC
>JBGAWZ010000441.1:0-2482 GCA_044227335.1 Candidatus Zixiibacteriota bacterium
ACCCGCTTTTCCGCCGAAACGGCGACAACGTTGTGCTTGAAGTTCCCCTCCCATTTCCAATGGCCGCACTTGGCGGCGAAGTGATGGTGCCCACGCTGACTGGAGAAACATCTCTTAAGATTCCGGCCGGCACGCAATCGGGTAAAGTCCTCAAGATTCGAGGCAAAGGCATTCCCCATCTGCATCATTCCGGCCGCGGAGATCAACTTGTGGTTGTCACCGTCTGGGTGCCAACACGCCTGAGTTCCGAAGACAAGAAAGCGCTTGAAAAACTGGCGACCTCCGAATCTTTCTCGCCGCCCAAGGGCGACCGCTCGTTTTTTGACAAGCTTCGCGAGACACTGGGAGTATGAAAAAAAGGTGACGCACACAACCGAAAGTTTCATCGAAGTCACCGTTCAGGTTCCGCGCCAGCATTGCGACGCTATCTGCAATTTCATTGCGGAGAATGTCACTGCCGGTATGGTGCTTGAGGACGAAGAGGATAGCGACGAGACAGGCATCGTTTTCTACGTGCCGTCGGAAAAGGCCGGGTCGTATCGCCAGCCGTTTGAGACATATCTGAAAGCAGTGATCGGCTCGGTGCCACCTCTGCGAGAGAAGACAGTCAAAAATGTCGAATGGGAAGAACAGTATCGGGCCTCGGTTGTCCCGATCTGGATTGCCGACGATCTGTTAGTGCGCGCGCCATGGCATTCCGCCGATCCACACGCCAAATACGAATTATTGATCGAACCAAAAATGGCCTTTGGCACCGGCACGCATGAAACCACCCGGAGTTGCTTGAAGATAATCCGCGCGGAATTCTCCGCCGGAAAGCGCTTCCTGGATTTGGGATGCGGATCGGGTATTCTCTCTATTCTTGCCGAAAAAATGGGCGCGAGCTATATGAAGGCGATCGATTACGATCTGGTCGCGGTCGACAACTGCAAAGAAAATTTCGCGATTAATTCCGTTAGTGCCCCTTGTGATGTGCTCTTCGGTTCGATCGAAAAATGTGCCGGCGACACCCCCTACGACTTTGTCTGCGCCAATATCATCAAGAGCACTATTCTCCCTATGCTACCTCGGCTGGTGCAACTAACCGCGCCACAGGGAACGCTCGTCTTGTCGGGACTACTCGATATAGACGAGATCGACACTACTGCCGCCCTGCAGTCGGCCGGTATGAATCAGCTCTCAATTATGCGCGACAACAAGTGGCTGACTTTTACAGCCCGCCGGTAACCTGCCATGTCGGTCCCGGTATTCTATGCTCCCCCCGATAATCGTCGCGATAATCTCGTATCCTTACCGGCTCAAGAATCACATCATGCAATTGCCGTCATGCGCTTGGAGCCAGGTGCGCGAATTATCATAGTTGACGGTTGCGGTATGGGGTACCGCGCCGAGATAGTGTCGGCAACGAAAAAATCAGTTGAGGCCCGCATTATCAGCGAGGTCCGCAATTTCGGGGAGCCGACCGCCCGACTGACCTTTGCCGGCGGATTATCGGCCGGAATCAAGTTTGACACCGTTGTCGAAAAGGGAACAGAACTGGGCGTAAAGCGATTTGTCCCGGTTATTTCTGAAAAATCAAAAGTAAAACTCGACGACCCCACGCGTGCGCTTACCCGCCGGAACCGTCTTGAAAAAGTTGCACTCGCGGCCATGAAACAGTGCCGCCGTTCGTACCGACCGGAAATTGCAACACCATTGACGCTCCGTCAATTTCTCGAAGAATCCGACCGCGGGGACGTCAATCTTGCCTTCATTCCGGGAGACAACTCAGTGCCATTGGACTCAGTCAGATTTGACGGGCGGATCGACCGGGCGACTATTCTGGTCGGGCCGGAATCGGGCTTTTCCGAGCCGGAAGTAGAGAAAATTAATGCCGCCGGGTTCAAAATGGTCAGTTTGGGACCCCGAATACTCCGTACCGAGACCGCCGGACCGGTAGCTATTGCGCTGGTGATGCACGCTCTTGGCGAATTGAAATAATCCCCGAATTGCCGATAATCAGGGTATGGAAATGATCTTCTATGCCTATGCCATTATTCTGGGGCTGGTTTTCGGCTCGTTTCTGAATGTATTGGTCTACCGTCTCCCCAGAAACAAGCCGGTTGTACTGGCCCGCTCTGCATGTCCAAAATGCGGGCACCAGATTGCCTGGTACCACAATATTCCGCTTTTGGGTTACCTCTGGTTAAAAGGAAAATGCGCCGCCTGTAAAAAGCCGATTTCGATCCGCTATCCGCTGGTCGAAACCGCCAATGCCGCAATGTACTGTTTCTTCTTGTGGCGATTTGGGCTTTCAATTGATGCCTTGGTTTTTGCCGCCCTCGGTTCGGCGTTACTGGTCATTTTCTTAATTGACGCTGATTTTCAGATTATCCCCGATTCCATCACGCTCCCCGGAATAGTGGCGGGTGTCGCCGTCTCGTTAATCCCGGGCGGATTGACCGTTGTGCAATCGCTAATCGGCGTGGCTGTGGGCGGGGGG
>JBGAWZ010000442.1:0-2477 GCA_044227335.1 Candidatus Zixiibacteriota bacterium
CTATGCGGTCGCCTTCGTCCGTGCAAAAAACCAGTCTACGCCGGGTCGTGGAAATCAAACTTGTCGTACGAGACAATCTCGCTTATCGGCTTACGCGTGCGCGGAGCTTCGTCTTTTTTGCGGGTGCGCTCGTCTAAAAGTTCTATCGGACCCTGATATCCGAGCGAGACGATACACATAATGTGATACTCCGGCGGAATCGAAAGCGCCGCGTGGAGCTTTGGTGCGTCGTAACCAGCCATCGGGTGCGGCAACAAACCCTCGTCGACCGCGGCAAGCAACAGCCCCATGGTCGCCAGACCGGTTGCGAATTGGTAGTATTTCACCGGGTCGTCGTCACGAACTCCGTCGTCTTTCTCCCGCGAACAAACCGCAATCAATATCGGCGCTTTGGCCGCCCACTCATTTCCGCGGGACAAACTGCCGACGAACCGCGCGTGCGATTCAGAACTTTTTGCAACTACAAACCGCCAGGGTTGGTGATTCGACGGCGAGGGCGACCAGCGTGCTTTGTCAAACACCCGGTCGAGCACATCCTGGGGAATTGGTTGATCGAGATATGAGCGAAGACTCTTGCGTCGGTAAAAAATTGAATCATCCATGATAGTAGGAGATACTCCTTTGTTACGTCATTGCGAGACGCGTCACCCTGAGCTTGTCGAAGGGCGCGGCGAAGCAATCACTCTTCGTATAATTGTGTCGGGTTTCTTGTCGCGAAAATGCGCGCCGGCGGAACCCGACCTACAAAATCACGCATTGACGGCTACGTTTACCTTGTAACCGGTCATCGCCAGCAATCGTTCCTGACGGGTGCGGATCATCGCCTCGGTCATTACAAAGTCGGGCCCGACATTTTCAATCATAATCGACGATGTACACGAGGCGTAACACCCGGCCCGCCGCAAGTCGCCGCCTGATTTCAAATATTCGAAAGTAAACCCGGCCATGTATGTATCCCCCGCGCCGGTAGCGTCGACCAGGTCGATCTCATACGGCGGGATATCGATGAACTCGTTGCCGTCATAGATCACCGAGCCAAGTTCAGCGAGAGTCACAATGACAATCCTCGGCCCCCACGACTTAATGATCTTTGCCACTTCGTACGGATTCTCCCGGCAGTCGATCCCGGTCAGTACTTTGCCTTCAAGCTCGTTTGGTTTTACAATATCGAAATGGGACAACACGTGCTCGATCCCTTGCGGCTTGTGATGGAATATCCGGCCGTCGTCGTGCGCGCCACGCAGTAGTCCCTGCGGATCGCAAAAATAGAGCCCTCTAAACTGACGGCGAATCTGGGCAATCAGATCGAAAGACACTTCACCCAATATCGGCCCGATCAAAACAGCTTTGGAACTTGAGTACAACTCCGGCGCGATCGTCCCGATATTGTCGGCCCGACCAAGCAAGTCGAGTGTGCGATTGCCAAAATCGTCGTAGTAGACCAGCGAAAATCCACCGGTCTGTCCCGATGGCAACAATGTATGATCGATATTGAATCTCTTCAAATCGGCGGCGAACTTGTCTGAAAAATCATTGCCGACTGCTCCTACCAGATGCACCCGCTCTCCCATTTTCGAAAGAGCCAGCGCGGCGTTGGTGGAACATCCCGACAAAACCCGCCCGGGAGTTTCGACTTTTTTGGTCTTGATATAATCGTAAACCGGATTGCCAATAGCTGTAATCATCAGTGTGGAAACCTTCAAAAGGAAGTTAGCGGCCTTCGCGTTGGTCGAGTGCTTTTTTGGCGAACACCATGCGCTGTATGGCAGTAATAATCGACGTTGTCCCCACGAAAATCATCGCCAGTTCAAGCCACCCAACATGGAGCCAATGGACATGCTCTGGTATGTATTTTTCGATGATCGCCCCAAGGATGATCGCGATAAATTTTTCGGTCCGCCCCATAATCCCGACCGCGCAATTTTCGAGTTTGCCGATCGACTCCGCCGCCGCCCGGACATAACTTGCGATAAGCATCCCGAAAAGCGCATACAATCCCCAGGCCGGGTTGATGATATCCGAAAGCGTGATCCCGCCGATAACAAAAAACTCGCCGAAGCGATCCGAGACATGATCGAGTATCCCGCCGAATGTGGTGCCGGAACCGGCCGCCCGCGCGGTGGAACCGTCGAGCATATCGGTAAACCCGGTCAGCAGAATCCAGACAATCCCCCAGATCAGATGCCCTTTCCAAAAGCAGATGCCTGAGATGATCGCGCAGACAAACGACACGCCCGTGAGGAAGTTTGGTGTCAGCCCCAGTTTCAGACAGACCCGCCCAAAAAAGAGGGTCGATTCCTCATACCATTTCCGTTTGCGTTGGTTGATCCCCTGCCGCTGGGCAAGTTCGACTGAGGACAGGGAGTCGATGTCGTTCTGTTTCGCCATTAGCGGGGGAATATACCCCGTGCGGGTTGACAGGTCAACTGGAAGAGGCAGGAGTATTCGGGGCTCAAGGACGCGTCACAATCCTGTCG
>JBGAWZ010000443.1:0-2473 GCA_044227335.1 Candidatus Zixiibacteriota bacterium
AGCGCCGGAGTGCTGGAGCACACGATCACATTGCTTTGCTCCGAGATTGCGGCTCGCCGGGAATCGTACGAGTACTCTGAAATGGTCTGGTGCGTGGGGCATAAATGTCTGGCGGGGAAACGATACGACTACTTGTCAAAGCTGACTGGGACTCTGGCCTCGCGCCGGGGAATCGATAACGGCGTGACCACTTACGATTCGATGGCGATCAAAAAGGCGTTTGAAAATCTCAATCGTCAGGAAGTGCTGACTTCGCTGGTCGACGATCTGATCAAGGCCAAGGCCGACGAGGTCGTGAATATCAAATCGATTCTAATCGCGATCGGCTCGGAGGAAATCGCGCTGGCGCTTTCGCAGATTATCTCACATCCGCTCCGGCCGGTGCGGTAGATGTCGCTTAAGATTCTGGCTGAACTGGGCAAGAATTCGCTGAAAGTCTTTTCTGATCTTCTGGTCGACGACGCCTGGTTCGAGCGGGAGCGCGACCGCCATGAACTCCCCGACGCCAAATGGTATGTGGTGCGCAATACGATTTTTGTGCTGGGGTCGCTCCGAGATCGCGATGGAGTGACATCTCTGCGGCTACGAATCAACGATTCGGATATTCGGGTTCGACGGGAGATTATCAGCGCCCTTGAAAAGATCGGTGGTGACGAAGCGGTCGACCTGCTGGTTGTGATGGCTGAGGATCGCGATAGGGAAGTCCGCGACGCCGCGCTGGCGACCGTCGGTATTATCGGGACGCCGGAATGTGTGCCAATGGTGATCGATATAGCCATGCGCAATCCGGCCGATAGCATCCGCGCTGTCGGCGCGATTGGAAAAATCGGCGGCGACTCGGCCCGACAGTTTTTGGGTGACCTGCTCGAAGACGACAATGCCCTGTCCGGGCTGGCCGGGGGGAAGGTTTCCCGCGAAGAACTCAAGGCCTCGATTGTGCGCGCACTTGGGAATATAGGCGATGCCGAGTCGATCTCGAAGATCAAGGCGTACCAGGAGTCGCTGTCGGCGGCTCAGAAGCTTCTGATGCGCGGATCGGCGGTCGCCAAGGCGATCACTGAAGTTCTCTCGCGGCATTAGAGCAGTATCAAATTCACAATGCCGACCGCAGAACGGTCGGTTACCCCAACAATGGAATAAGTTGAAAGGTCACCGCACGGCGGTGACCTTTTTCGATTTTCGATTATGGAAAGATGTTGGGGTCGCAAGGACCCAGACCTACAAACAATTCTCAATCAAAGCCAAATGCCAGATTGGCGGCATGGTCCGCCAAATTGACACTGAAATAGCGCCATAATGGCTGATTAGTATGCCGTTATGGCATTGTCTTTGGCATGATCGTCCGTCGCTGAAATGCAAGGTGTTGCCGTGCAACGCATAAGGCCGATTGGCATGCGCTGTGCGATAACGGGATGTGCGTATGACAACGAAAACTAACAACAACAATAGCAAGGAGGATCTGAACATGACCTGCATGACTGTACGACCTATCCGTAACCGCTGGAGCGAACTGGACCGCCTGTTTGAAGATATCTGGGGAGTCCCGGTAGCCCGCGCTCAGCAAGAAAGCGATTTCTCGCCCCGCGTGAATATCGACGAGACCAAGGATCATCTGATCCTGACATTCGAACTTCCAGGGATGGAGAAAAAGGACATCAAGGTTCAGGTGAAGGACGATGTGCTCACGGTGAGTGGTAAGCGCGAGCTCAAAAGCGAAAGCAACGACGGAAACACCGTCCGCTCGGAAATCTGGTCAGGTTCGTTTGCCCGCTCGTTCACGCTTCCGGAGACGATTAACCGGGAGAAGATCAACGCGGATTACAAAAACGGCCTATTGGAAATCCGGATGGACAAACTCGAGGAGGTCAAGCCCAAGGAGATCGAGATTAAGATCTCGTAACAGAAGCCTTACGACAGTTCGAAATTGGTTGGCAAAGAAAGGTCGGTCGAAAGGCCGGCCTTTCGTGTGGCAGGGCCACAGCCTTGGGCCTTCGGCGCGTCGGATTGAGAGACGTGCTCGCAGGTCGGGTTGGCAAGATCCGCGTGCGGATCGCTGACTACCCGACATCGTGGCGTAAACTCGAAAACATGTCGGGTAGCCAAACCGCTTCGTCGGAGACTCGCCCGCAATGACAGACGGAGGAAGATCGACAGAGATTTGGCGGCTGGGCCCCGGCTCAGCGTCCGTCAAGAGCCGGACTTGGCCGGGGTGACAGAAGAGGTTGACGCGAGAGAAAAAAGAAGTATGGTGATATGACAATGGCCACACAAAACAAGGATTTCTACAGCGCACTCGGAGTGGGTGAAAGCGCTACCCAGGACGAGATCAAAGGGGCGTTTCGCAAGCTGGCCAAGAAATATCACCCTGACCGTAATAAGGGATCGAAAGCGTCGGAAGCGAAATTCAAAGAGCTGAGCGAGGCGTACGATACTCTCTCCGATCCGTCCAAGCGGACCGAGTACGACATGATCC
>JBGAWZ010000444.1:0-2473 GCA_044227335.1 Candidatus Zixiibacteriota bacterium
GAGATGGTGAAAGCAGTCGCGCCGGTGGCATATGAGGCGTTTGAAGATTACCGGCTCCGCTCGGTATCGCTCTCGCAACCGGAGCTGAACGCTCTGTCCGGACTTTTGGGCGGCTACGCGCCGACTCTCGAAGAATTGACATCCAAGGGGCTATCCAAGCGGGAAGCAACAGAGTTTCTGGAGAAATTGGCGACACTGCGCGCCCAATCCTCCACCAAAAAGTAATCTTCTTGCTCTCTGTCGTCTCTTGCGGTCAATTAGTGACCGATTCCGGAATGATTTTACTTGACAAACACAGTCTCAATTGCTATCGTTATTCAGTCGGAATGGAGCACACCCGGGCCCCGTCGCTTTGGTCGAGCGGCGTTCGCACTGAAATTTCCGACGAGTGTTCATTTGGACGACATAAACAGGTAACCGCAGGATGACGGCATGATCCATCGCTCATGCTCCCCAGACAAATTCTCAGATCTAATAGCACTGCGATGCCAATCGTATTGGGATCGGGCCTGTTTTGTGCGCCTTGGATTTCGACGATTCGATCATTCTAAAGATATCGGTACCGGGAGGGAGAACAGGGTTCGCGGGATGCAATAGTCATGCTGTTATGGCTATTTCTATCGTCTCACGGCTGGGGCATCCGGCTCCACCTGTGAAGCTCGTGTGGTGCATCGGAAACGATTCACTGCCTCTTCAACGAAGAAGGGTTCGTCGGTCGCGGCGAACCTTTTTTCGTTTTCGGAGCTTGCGTAGATTACAAGCGCAACATCATCTCTTCGTGATCGACATAGGTGCCATCGGCCAGCTTGTATCCCTGCAAAATCAGTCCGGTGGTGTAAAAACCGAGGGAGGTATACAGTGTTCGTGCCTCTGTCTGCGTAACCGCCACAGTCAGGATCAAAAGCTCAAGGCCGTCCATATGGCGGGCGTTTTCGATTATCTCGACCATGAGTTGCCGTGCGACACGCTTGCCCCGGGCTTCCGGCTTGACATAGACCGACCAGATCCAGCCGCGGTGGCGTTCCTTGAAGGAATCTTCGCGTTTGAAGGCGGCGGTTCCGAGTAGCTGGTCACCCTCAATGTACCCCAGCACGAATTTTTCGGGGAAAGTACTCGACGGCCCCATCCATTCAAGGAATTTGTCTTCGGGCATTTCCGCTACTTCTTCGGGCGTCTGACCGAAGGCCTCTGGATGATCACGGCACATGTTAATCCGAAGTTGGCAGAAGCGGGATAGATGGTCTGAAGTGAGTTTGAGAATCGGCATGAAGACAAACTACGCTACTTTCTTTCGCGAGGCAACATACCGGCCAGAAATGGTTTTCATTTGGCATCTCTCTCATTGACGTTTTCTGTTTGTGGAGTATATTGTTGATGAAAGGACACTGGGCAATTACTTCGAAATTAACATTTTTCGGTCTGGTTCTTGTCGGCCTCACAGTAGCGACGACAATCCGGGCGCTTGCCACCGAATGTGAGCAGACCTGCTGTCTAACTGTCTACCCGCAACACTTCACTGTTAGCCATTGCAACACCAGTAAGCTCTACGCGGAATTTGCCGCTTCACGAGCCGACAATACATACTGCGGCTTTACCTACACGCTCACTTCAGGACCGGGTACCATTGATTCGCAAAGTGGGCAATGGAGCTGTGATCTGTCAAAAACTGATTTGCCACCGGGTGTCTACACCGCGGTTGTCACCGCGAAATCGTCGCGTCCGGATAGTTGTAGCGTGACCGAGTCGCTTGTTCTGACTATTACCAACGTAGCACCGGTATTCGAGCCGTGGATCAATTCCTGTGAAGATACAGTAGTCAGAAGAGTACTCGATACCCTCGACATGTATTGGGACTTTGGCGACTTTGACCGATGTGACAAGCCGGTTCTCGCCGTTGAGTCCGTGACGCCAGAACCGGATGGTAACTACTGGTTTGACAGTCTTGGGCGGTTTTTCTTTGTGCCTTCCTACAAAGACTCCAATGAAGTAATTCACTTTGAATTTTCTTTCTCCGACCCGTACGATACAGGTCGATGCGGATTTTATGTAAAGGTCGATCCGGGTCCACCGCCATTTGGCTTGAGAATCCCTGTCCTCAGAGATGTATTTATTGGACAACCTGTCGACGTTCCGATCTATCTTGACACCGCATCATTCGATCTACAAGCATTTGATTTACTGATTTGGTACGACAATTCCGCCCTGAATTTTCAGAGTGCTGACATTTCGAGTTCCTCGTCGTTTATTTCATCGTGCGGTTGGGAATACTTTTCTTACAGGTACGTGTTTTTTCCACCCGGTTCCAGCGGGATCAGCCATGGAATTCGAGTTATCGCTCTCGCCGAGACAAACAACGGGGCGCAGAAACCCACGTGTTACCTTCCTTTATCTTACCCGGCGAAGCTCGCTACTCTGCACTTCATAACTTCGAACAATGCCACGCTTGAATGCACGTTTGTCCCGATGAATTTTG
>JBGAWZ010000445.1:0-2472 GCA_044227335.1 Candidatus Zixiibacteriota bacterium
ACCGGAGTGGATCTTTGATCATTGAAGTAATGGATACGACGAACGACAAGGTTATCCGGCAAATACCGCCGGAGGCTGTACTGGCGCTTCGTCGCAGAATGCGCGCTCTCCTCGGCGATATCTTCGACATGGAAGCGTGATGATTGCGAAGATCGGGCGGCCAAACCCGCCCGGTCTCCAACCGTAATAAGGAGAATCACATGGCTGGACTTTCCGGGGCGATATCGGGCATCAATTCCAATCTCGATACGACATCGATCATCGATGCCCTCCTAACCTTTGATAAGCAGAATGTGACACTCCTGCAATACGATCAGACGGTTAAGACAAATCAGATTACCACCTACCAGGCGATCAATTCCAAATTGCTCGCTTTTCAAACCCAGGCGGCCATGCTAGCCCGGGCCAACACCTTCACCGCAACCTCCGTCTCAGTCTCTGATGAGGACTACCTAACGGCAGTGGCCGGTGATGACGCCGCGCTCGGCAACTACTCGTTGCGAGTGGCGGCCCTTGCGCAAAATCACCAGATCGCTTCGCAGGGATTCAGCGAACAAGAGGCGGCCAATCTCGGCACCGGCACGATTTCACTCTCTGTTGGCGACGGCTCAACCAAGGTCATCAACATCGACTCGGCCAATGGCAATCTCGACGGCATTCGTCGCGCCATCAACAACGCCAAGATCGGCATCACCGCAACGGTCGTCAACGACGGCAGCAGCTCGAACAACTATCGTTTGATGCTCTCCTCAGACAAGACCGGCGAAAAGAATAAGATCATTTTCAACGCAAATCTCACGGGATCCAAAGCGCTCAATTTCACCGGCTCATCATTCGACCAGGTGGAAAAGTCCTCATACTCGGCTGCCGCGACCTCAAATCCGTCGCTCGGTCAAACCGCTTCATATACAGGCAACAAGAACAAGGTCTATACATTCACTGTCGCGGGTACCGGAACCCAATCGGTCGGCTCCGGCGATATCACTGTGAACTGGAGTGACGGGACCAACAGCGGCTCGATCCTCGTCAGTTCAGCCGACACCGAAGTCGAATTGACCGGCGCCGGCAGCGACGGACTCAAACTGAAATTCTCTGCCGGGCAACTCGTCGCCGGTGACTCTTTCCGGGTGCAGACATTTGCACCGTTGCTCCAGAGAGCACAAGATGCGCAAATCACCGTAGGCTCGACTGACGGCGGCGGTTCGCCAATCTCGATCAACAGCGAAAGCAACATCGTCAAGGACGTGATCGGGGGACTGACACTCAACCTCAAGAAAGTCTCCGCGGACATTCCCGTGACAATTACGGTCGCGCGCGATACCGGGAGTATCACCGGCAGCATCAACACCTTTATTGACAAGTTTAATGATGTCATGACCGCGATCGACGACCAATTCAAGTACGATCCGGAAGCCACCGACAAGACCGGAATCCTCTTCGGAGATCGCACTCTGCAGATGATGCAGGACTCGATGCGCGGCAAAATCTCCGCGCGCGTCACCGGGCTTGACTCGGACTACAACATGCTCGCAGCCCTCGGAATTCGTATCGGCACCACCGGAAAGCTGGCGGTTGTCGACAGCGCTAAACTGCAGGACGCTATTGAGAACAACATCGAGGACGTGCAGAAACTCTTCGCTGCGTCGGGTGACTCGACTAATAGCAAGATTTCCTTCGTCGCCATGGGCGACAAGACCAAAACCACTGCCGACGGCTACGCTGTCAATATCACGCAAGCCGCCGAACGAGGCTACCTGCGTGGTGGCAACCTGGACAATCCGGCCACAACCCCGATCGTTATCACTGCAGCCAACAAGAATTTCGGTCTAAAGGTAGACGGCGTGATTTCGGACACCATCACTCTCACCGAGAAGACCTATTCCTCGTGGAACGAACTCGTAACGGAGATTCAGCAGAAGATCAACACTGATAAGAAGATCGGAAAGATGGGTGTGGAGATATCGTACTCGGACAACGGCTCCGACGGTTTTCTCACTGTCAGCTCGGGAAGTTACGGAAAGAATTCCAAGGTCGAGCTACAGACTTCACTCAACTCCTCGGTATTCACCACGATCGGCCTCGCCACAGGACTGGCCTTTGACGGCAAGGATGTTGCCGGCACCATCAACGGAGAGAAGGCCACCGGCGCCGGACGAATCCTGACCGGAAACGATACCAACGCTACCACAGCCGGACTGCGGTTGATGGTAGAACTCGATCCGAAGGACGTCAAGTCCGAGGTCGAAGCCACAGTAAAGGTGTTTCGCGGAATCGCGGCATCGGCGCAGGATTTCTCAGATTCAATTTCCAAGAGCGTCGACGGCACCATTGCCCGCCGCACCAAAGCCCTGGAAAGCCAGATCAAGGATATCGAGGGTCGGGTCACGGACATGAACCAACGCATGGAAATCAAACGCCAACGCCTGGTGCAAAAGTTCCAGGACATGGAAAGCCTGATCGGCCAGCTGAACC
>JBGAWZ010000446.1:0-2463 GCA_044227335.1 Candidatus Zixiibacteriota bacterium
ATCCGGGGTGACATTGAGAATTCCCATGACGAGGGGGTCTGACAAATCCAAAGCACTACCTGAAGGCAGAAGAATATGCAGAGATTCGCAGGACATGAGAGCGTATATACATCGGGCGGGCAAAGGCCGCAAGTTTGGACAAGAAGTGTATGTGTTGGACGAGAAACTCCGTCATGCCCGCCTTGAGTGGGCAGACAGTCGTTGATACAATTTGAAATATCAATTCGGCTTCTGGACCCCCGCTCTGCAGTTTGTCCGCATGAGAAGCGGACAAACTTTGTCGGGGGTGACACGGCACCCGACAGCAACAAAAAAGCCCGGCGCTGTTGCGTCGGGCTTTCAAATCGCCATGTGAATACGTTTATCCCCCCGTCGGAGCGGGAGCCGCCGCCGGCTCAAACGTACCACCGGTGCGGCCAATGACTTCGTCAACATCCTTGCCGTCGATAATCTCTTTCTCAAGAAGTATCGCCGCCAGTTTGTGAAGTTTGTCAATCTGCGTCGACAAAATCCTCTTGGCGGTGTCTTCGGCCTTATCTAAGAAACTGCGTATCTCCGAATCAATCACTACCGCCGTCGCCTCAGAAAAGTCTGAATGCTGGGCAAACTCACGACCAAGGAAAATATGTTCTTCAGTTTTGCCAAATGTCACCGGCCCAAGCTTGTCCGACATCCCCCAGTTACAAACCATCCGTCGCGCCAACTTGGTCGCCCGCTCAAGATCGTTACCGGCGCCGGTATCAAGCTGGTTGAATACGAGCAATTCGGCCACCCGACCACCCATCATCACCGCCAGCACGGCCTCGAGATACTCTTTCGAGTGGGTGTGACGTTCGTCGATCGGGAGCGACTGGGTCAGTCCCAGCGCCAGGCCGCGCGGAATGATCGTGACTTTATGTATCGGGTCGGCTTTGGGCATAAACTTGGACACTAAAGCATGCCCTGACTCATGATAGGCGATCACTTTTTTCTCATCGTCGGCAATCACCATCGACTTGCGGGCGGTGCCCATCATCACTTTGTCTTTGGCCTCTTCGAAATCTTCCATCTTCACCGACTCGCGATTGCGCCGCGATGCAAGCAAAGCCGCTTCGTTGACCATATTGGCCAGATCGGCGCCGGACATACCGGGCGTTCCCCGCGCCAGCACACTGACATCGACATCCGGATTGGTTTTCACTTTGCGAATGTGCACCGCGAGAATTCCCTCGCGTCCCTTCACATCCGGCGTGGCGACCACAATCTGACGGTCAAATCTACCGGGTCGAAGGAGCGCCGGATCGAGAACATCAGGCCGGTTGGTCGCGGCGAGCAAGATCACTCCCTCGTTCGACTCAAATCCGTCCATTTCGACAAGCAATTGATTGAGCGTCTGCTCGCGCTCGTCATGACCGCCGCCCAAACCGGCGCCGCGGTGCCGTCCGACGGCGTCGATTTCGTCGATGAAAATAATGCACGGCGCGTTTTTCTTTCCTTGTTCAAACAGATCGCGGACCCGGCTCGCGCCGACACCGACAAACATTTCAACAAAGTCCGAGCCAGACATCGAAAAGAACGGCACTCCCGCTTCGCCGGCCACCGCACGGGCAAGCAACGTCTTCCCCGTTCCGGGCGGACCTAACAGCAGTGCCCCTTTAGGAATCTTTCCGCCGAGCTTTTGGAATTTCCCCGGCTCTTTTAAGAATTCGATAATCTCTTTGAGTTCTTCTTTGGCTTCATCAGCCCCGGCGACATCGTTGAATGTCACTTTTGGCCGCTCATCGGTCGAGAGCTTGGCCCTGGATTTGCCGAAAGAGAAAAGCCCCTTGGGGCCCCCCGCCGCTCCCTGCATCTGGCGCATGAACATAAACCAAAGCACAATCAGCAAAAGGATAGGGCCGAACGCGAGCAAGATCGAAAAGATACTGGTACTTTCCTCTTTGGCGACAATCTTCGCGCCGGAGGATTCCAGCCGCCCAACAAGCTCATAGTTGTTATCTGGGAAAGGAATCCGAGATTCGAACTGGGTAAATGCTTTGGGAGATTTGGTCGAGGCAAAGACTGCCCCTTTGGTCAGTTTGCCGGTGACTTTGCGCTCTTCGAATGTCACTTCGGCGACATTGCTGTTATCGACCTGCTCGGTAAACTCCGAATACGTAATTCTGGCCGAATCCGGCGAGAGACCGTCCATGCTCGAATAGAGCACCACCGCGACCAGCAAAATGGCCAGCCAAAAGATAATCGAGCGGCTGGCGCCCTTAAATCGCGATGGTTCGCGCTGGGGTTCGCCTTTGGGGCGGTTGGAGCCGGGATACCGGTCTTTCTGATTGTCGAGATCGCTCACATATTCTCCAAATTGGGTGTTTCGTTTCCTCCCATATTATACGAAAGGAAGCGCCAACTATTCACTCTCTTTATCGGACAATTATTCTTCCAGTAGACGACCAATAAACGGAAGATTGCGGTATTTCTGGGTGTTATCCA
>JBGAWZ010000447.1:0-2463 GCA_044227335.1 Candidatus Zixiibacteriota bacterium
ATGGGAGAAATGGGAAATCGATTCTTCTGATCGACCTTTACCTGTAGATCGCCGACGTCCAACACATTTTCACTTGATGTGTACGTAATGCCTCCATAAATGAGGCCAACCAGACCAATCACCGCCAAAATGATTCCTATGATGGTCATAGAGCTCATACAACCCGCTTTCCAGCTATCGAGAGATTCAAACGATGCGCCGTCCCGAAATCACTCGGAACAGCACGGCAATCAGGGCGAGAACCAACAACAAGTGAATGAATCCACTAATGGTGACGCCGGTAATCAGTCCAAGCGCCCAGAGGATCACGAATATAACTGCGATAGTCCATAACATATGATTTCCTTTCGATTTGACTCAAGGGTCACCGTATATAAGTACAGCTTTGTTTTATTTCGGGCGACGATGGTCGTGTAGACTAATCGGTCGGCGCCTGAGCGACCACGATAGTCATTTTATTGTATACACTCTTGACTCCATAAATATCCTCGACGCGTTTGGTCGCCAGATCAATTTCCGCCTGATTCTTGGCGGTGCCGGTAAGAGTTACCACGCCATCGCGAGTCGATACTTTGGTATCAAAGCCGTCGGCTCCATGGTGATACAGCATTGAGATGCGGACCTGGGTCGTGATTGACGCATCATCGACTTTCTTCGCCTTTGGCGTTCTTTCGCCGGAAGGCGGCTCCTTGACGCTCATTTGATTGTCCACGCCATTCACACCTGAGACATCCTTGGCATATTCGCCAGTGAGTTGTTTTTGGGCTTCACTTGACGCAACACCTTTCAGTGTTACTTTGCCGTCGGCAACTGTTACAGTTGTATTCGTGTAGCTTACGCTCCTATGAAATAGAAGCGTACCTCTGACCCGTTCGGCAATCCACTCGTCTGAACTGGCACTTGCCGGCGGGGCGGTCACCGCTAACAGGTTTTGAACACGATTCACCCCGGGGAGGTTTGTAACAGTCTCCTCGGCCAAGGATTTGTGTGACGCCTCCGAGACCGTACCGGTGAGAGTGACCATGCCGTCGTCGGAGTGTATTTTGATGTGATCATCTTTGAGATACACTTTGAATACATACGATTTCTTGGCGGAGGATACGATGCGCTTGTCTTGTGATGAACCTTGCGCGGAAATGCTGGATCCGATAACAAGTGCCGTGGCAATGAATGTCGCTACGGCGATCACGGCTAGGTTGAATGCTTTGTGTAGAGTCATATTGATTGTTCCATGTAGTGTGTTTGTCAAACTGTATGATTGACGGGCAAGAGAAAGCGCCCGCCTATTTTCCAAAGGTCCAGCCGATCGTTGCTTTGAAGTCAGGCGCATCGGCCAGACCCAGCTTGCCTTCTATGAAAAAGTGTCCGGACTCACTCTTGCTTGATCCCTTTCCAATTCCAAACTGGGCGTAGAGACCGAACTCTGAGGCGCTTCCACCGCCTTTGGCCGAATAAAAAATCGGTCCAATGCCGCCGCCGAGATACGGTGTCCACACACCCCAATCAGAGCGAAATCTATAGTCGAGTTCGAAACTCGGTGCAACAGTTGTCAGATTGTCACCAACTCCGATTTCAATATTTGGTAACATCATCAAACGGTCGGCGAGATCGCCGAAGTCGATGTGTCCACCGAAGTGAAACTGATCCGGGTTGACAGTCATACCGAGTCTCGGTCCAATGCCGTGATAACCTGCGGTACGAGCGTCTGCTGATACCGTCAGCGTAGTCAAAGTGCCCAGAGCCAATAAGGCGATGAGTGTTCTTTTCATTGTTCGTTCCTTCATTTGTTAGCCGTGCCGTTTTTGATGCGGCCCGGCAGGTGTTGTTGGGACTCTTAGTTCAGGCTAATCTGTGTCGATCGGCTTGAGTAGAAAGTGACTTCTGTGCCAGCCCCATGGAAAATGTCTTGCTTTCCGGTGGCGGCGGCCAACCCGAGACCAGCTACGGCTCCGGAAGCGGCGCCAATCTCGGTGCTTCCTTTCCTGTCGATTATTTTACCGATGACTCCGCCCACAATTGCGCCGCCGCCAACCATAGCGACTTCGCGATTCGTGTGTGATGCCTTTTTCTCAAGTATGGTGTTAGTGCCAACATCAACCCAGCTTCCCGCGGCGTCCCGGATAGCCGTCAGACTAAAGTGCAACTCCGCCGGAGTTTTTAATCGGCCTGATTCGATAACCTTGTTCAGCATGCCTTTTGCCTCAGCGCCGTCAGCAAAAAGCGTGTGACCGTCGACGACGATCGCCTGCGACAGTTTTGCTCGAAAATCTGAACCAGTGACCTGTACGTCGGTATCGATAGAATCGGTCAGAACTACAGCTATGGCTGTGTTTTCGGGCATAGTGACATACCGGATAGATTGCTGAGTTGCTGTTGTGGTTTGTGTTTCCGATGAATTGCCGGCTCCGCTTGACATTGTGAGAAGGGCGAGTAAAATTGCCAGTAGTAGATTTATAATCTTAA
>JBGAWZ010000448.1:0-3696 GCA_044227335.1 Candidatus Zixiibacteriota bacterium
GGTGGTGTACGACACGACATAATCGCCGGCAGGAAGAGTTGCCTCTCCTTCAAAAATGCGATTCTTGTCGGCGCCGCCGGCATACCGGGTGTTGCGGTCGGTCATTTCCCAGACGACGCGGCCACCGCCAGCAGATTCGATCCAGCCGTAGTCGACAAATTCATCGTCACCTGAACTCCATTCGCCGATCGCACGAATACGGAGACGCGTTTCTTTGGTGAGGGTGAATTTCGCCTCGCGCGATTCACCGTCGCCGACTTCAGTCAGGTCGATAAGCGGGTCGGCCTCCGGCGGGACGGTGGATTTGTGGAATGATGCCAGCTCAAATCCCGCACCCGGCGTCAGGGTCACCCCCCAGTTCATCGGGTCATTGGGCGGAGCCGCATTAAAGCGGCGGTATGAATGTGAGTCATCGGTCGTGTAGCAAAGTATGTAGTGCCCTTTGGCGAGGCTGACATCGGTGTCGATCTTGCGGTTTTTCTTCCCGCCGCCGGCGCGAAGCGAGCGCTCTTCAGCGGCCGACCAGACTGTCTCACGGGTGTCGGCGTTCATGATCCAGCCGAAATCGACAGGTGTGTCGTACCCGGAGGGATCCTCAATGAGCATATAGACATGGACATTCATCGGCTTGTCGAGGGTAAAGGCGTTCTCAACATAGTCGTCGTCGCCCATCTTATTCTCGGTGATCAAACTGCCCGGAATGGTGCCGTCGGGGTCAAAGGTCTTAAAGTCTGTCGGGGTGATATCGGTTGATTCGAGTTTGACGTAGCAATCTTCAAGTTGCTCGCGAAGACTCCGGCTCGAACCGGAAAACAGTCCGCCGATAGAATTGACGACCGACTTGCCGTCACTGAACATCCACGTGTTGTCATCGCCGGTGTAAATATACAGTTCGTACTTGCCGCGTGAGAAAACCTGATCAACACTCGCTTTGCGAAGGTACTTCTTCCCCCACGAGCGATCGGTCTCGGAGCGTTGCATCTCCCAGACTACTTTGCGGCTCTGGTGATCGATGATCCAGGCGTAGGCGACCAACTCGTCGGCGTTGGAAGCCCCGAGCCCGGCGGCGTCAATGGTTATCTCCCCCGGTTTGGTCAGTTCAAACCCGACGACATCGAGGCGATTACGGGTGGGGAACTTCTCTTCCAGAAGGGTGGCGGCTTTTGTTCCGGCCGCGACCGACAGAATCAAGGCGGCGCCAATGAGGGTGGTGGCCATTCGTGGCATGGGCATGGTCCTCCGTTGCAGTTAGAGATTATCTATCTGGCTACAATACGGATAGGCCGTAAAAGAGTTGCGCCCCGACACGGGGCGCAATCGAGGAAAATATTGGAGCCAGGGAGGATCGAACTCCCGACCTCTTGACTGCCAGTCAAGCGCTCTCCCAGCTGAGCTAGTCGGTAGGCACGAACAAAGACCGCCTGTGCGTCGCCCACGGCCTGATAGCGGGTCTGGAAAAACGAAAAGAGTCCGGTTGCAAGCGCCACACCGAGCGACATGCCGATATTTCGGTTGGTGGCCAAAATACTTGAGGAAACCGCGCGCTGGTCGTCGCGCACTGCACCCATCATCGCTGATGAATTGGGGGTGCTGAAAAGACCGACACCTGCCCCGGTGACCGCCAGCGACCAGGCCAGATACGAGAGAGGCGAGTCGACATCCAGGCGCGAGAGCATGAATAGTCCGGCGGCGAGGCCGATCATACCGAGAGTGGTAAGGACGCGAAATCCAATCTTGTCCGAGACACGTCCTGCCAGCGGCGCCAATGTGAACATGGAAATGGGCACGATCACCAGATACATGCCGACCTGACTTGGTTCAAGATGTCTGACATTTTCAAGATAAAATGGAATCAATACAAATGGACCTGACGAGGCGACGAAATGGGCCGACTGCGAGGCAATCGCGCCGGCGAATTGGCGATTCTTGAAAAGCGACAGGCCGATCAGGACGTTGTCGGAGCGATTCTCGGCGTAGATGAAAAGTCCAAACGCGGCAAGCGAGACAACTGCCGATCCCCAGATGATGGGATCGGCGAAAGAATGTTTGTTGAGCGAATTGAGGCCAAAGACAAGTGCGACCAAGGCAACTGCAATTGAAGCCGCTCCAAGCAGTGGCAGTTTGCGCTTGACCACCGGATGAGGCAGGAGCGGAAAATATCGGGTGACCATGTACAGGCCGAACAGGCCGATGGGCAGGTTGATCAGAAAGAGTGATTGCCAGGTCCAGAATTTTAGGAGAAATCCACCGAGCGGCGGGCCGACCATGAAGCCGGCCGAGACCATCATCACCATCAACCCGATTCCCTTCCCCCGTTCTTCCTTTGGAAAAACGGTGGTGACCATGCCGGGACCGACCGCGGCAAACATTGCGGTGCCCGTCGCCTGCACAATTCGGCCGAAGATAAGAAATTCTATCGAGTGACTGAGCGCGCACAGAAGTGAACCGACCATGAAAGCCAGATAGCCAAAGCGATAGGCAAAGAGGTATCCGCGGATTTGGGTGAGCGCACCAAAGGGGAGCATGAGCGAAACCAGCGTGAGCGAGTAGGCCAAAAGCACCCAGGCAACAACATGGATGTCGCAGTTTAGTCCTTCGGAAATTGACGGCAACGCGACATTGAGAATTGAGCCGTCGAGGGTCGCCATAAAGGTACCAATCGCGCCTACCCAGAAAAAGCGGTAGCGGTTGGCGTGGATGTCGACGATGGTCATACTATCGGGTCGTCCTCTAACTCATTGCCATAAAAAGACATTGACAAAGTAACCGGGCAAGCATAAGCTGTTGCGATGGCGCCGTCAACCAATTTACAGCAATTGCACGCCAGATAGGTTCAAATCGTCTTTAAGAAGGTACGAAGGTAGATGAGCAGTGAGACGATTCCGGCGCTGGTAGACCGCTTTGTCAAGGGTGACAACGCCGCATTTGGCGAACTGGTAGAGCGCTTTCAGAAGAAAGTCTACTTTCTGGCTTACCAGGTACTGGGGAATCATCTCGATGCCGACGAAGTTTTGCAGGAGACGTTTGTACGTGTGTACCGAAAGCGAAAGGAGCTTTCTGATGTAGCAAATTTCACGTCGTTTGTGATTAGGATTGCGTCGAATTACGCGATCGATTTGGTGCGGAAACGAAAGAGCCAGGCGACAGCCACCGAGGACCTGACTGAACTGCCGGGCAATCTGCAACTGGATTTATCGCGACGGGTTCGCACCCCCGGCGAAATCCTGAATGACAAACGACTGTTGGTGGAGATTCGTAAAGCGCTGGATACGCTTCCCCCCCGCCAAAAGCTCACGGCGATCCTCCACGATGTGGAAGGATACTCAAAGCCGGAGATCGCCCAGATGCTTGACTGCCCGGAAGCAACCGTCCGTTCGAATCTTCACATTGCCCGTACAAAGCTTAAGAAGCTTCTGGCCAGGCGGCTGGCCGGAAAGGAGAAACAATGACGTGCCTTGAATTTCGGATGCTCCTCGACCGATATATAGACGGCGAGTTGACGACCGATCAAAGGGCAAACGCCGACGCCCACGTTAAGGACTGCATCATTTGCCGCGATGAACTCGCCTCACTGCAGTCGACAAAGCTAGCGTTGGTCGAGTCCCGCCCCCAGACCGAACCTCATACCGGCTACTGGGAAGATTCCCGTGAACGGATAATCACCCGCACAGTGATGTCGGATGCACCCGTCGAAAG